>JAGWTL010000011.1 GCA_028869035.1 Burkholderiales bacterium
CGGCGTGCTCGTGGCTTCACCCGCATCGACACGATCAGAACGGTGATCTTCCTGATCGCCGGCCGCCTCGACTTCCATGCCATCAACCCTCATGCTGGGCAACCCACTTGAAATTCAACAGAGCTCAAAATGACACTTGTGCATCTCAAGCAAAAAGACCCGGCGATCACCGGGTCTTGCTTTTGCCAATTTTCGAACGGACTTTATTCCCGTTCGACAGACTGTATTGCTTCCGATCATCACCTTTACCAGTTGACCTCGCGGTCCGGTGTGGCGCCGATCTTGTGGATGGAGAGGTCGGCGCCGTCGAACTCCTCTTCCTGGCTCAGGCGCAAGCCCATGGTGAGCTTGAGCAGGCCGTAGACCGCGAAACCGCCCACCAGGGCCCAGAGTATTCCCAGCCCCGTGCCGACGAGCTGGCCCGTCAGGGTCACGCCGCCCAGGCCGCCCAGGGCCTTGCTGCCGAAGATGCCGGCGGCGATGCCACCCCAGGTGCCGCACAGGCCATGCAGGGGCCAGACCCCCAGCACATCATCGATCCTCCACTTGTTCTGCGTGAGCGTGAACATGAAAACGAAGATGGCGCCGGCCACGCCGCCCACCACCAACGCGCCCAGCGGGTGCATCAGGTCCGAGCCGGCGCAGACCGCCACCAGGCCGGCCAGAGGGCCGTTGTGCACGAAACCCGGGTCGTTCTTGCCCATCAGCAGCGCGGCCAGCGTGCCGCCGGCCATGGCCATCAGCGAGTTCACGGCCACCAGGCCGGACATCTTGTCCAGGGTCTGGGCGCTCATGACGTTGAAACCGAACCAGCCTACCGTCAGGATCCACGCGCCCAGCGCCAGGAAGGGGATGCTCGAGGGTGGGTGGGCCGAAATGCCGCCGTCCTTGCGGTAACGGTTGTAGCGTGCGCCCAGCAGCAGCACGGCGGGCAGGGCGATCCAGCCGCCCACGGCGTGCACGACGATGCTGCCCGCGAAGTCGTGGAACTCCTCGCCGCTGAGGGACTTGATCCAGGCCTGGATGCCGAACTTCTGGTTCCAGGCGATGCCTTCGAACAAGGGATAGACCAGACCCACGATGACGGCCGTGGCGATCAGCTGCGGCCAGAACTTGGCGCGCTCGGCGATGCCGCCCGAGATGATGGCCGGAATCGCCGCGGCGAAGGTCAGCAGGAAGAAGAACTTCACCAGCTCGTAGCCGCTTTTGGCCACCAGTTCTTCGGCGCCGATCAGAAAGCCGGTGCCATAGGCCACGGTGTAGCCCACCAGGAAATAGACCACGGTGGAGACCGAGAAGTCGACCAGGATCTTGATCAGGGCATTGACCTGGTTCTTGCGCCTGACGGTGCCCAGTTCCAGGAAGGCAAAACCGGCGTGCATGGCCAGAACCATGATGGCGCCGAGCAGGATGAACAGGGCATCAGCGCCCTGCTTTAGTGCGTCCATAAGAAAATCTCCGGAAAAATGCTTTTATTTGGTGCAAAAAATAGAACTTTTAAGAAATGCACCAATGAAAAGCAAAAAACAGGCCAAAGTGGGCCATCAGCGTGCAAATTGCGCACCAAGGCGGGTCGGCGTTTTCCATCTCAGATGTTGGACGCAAGGTCAAACCTGAGCCCCCGGCTCAGCGGCGGCTCAGTGCCCGTGCCCGTGTCGGTGATGGAGATCGGGATAGTGAGGGTGCTTGTGGGTCAGCACCTCGTGCCGGTGCAGGTGCAAGTGCGGCTCGCGCCCGTCCCCTAGGGCCTCGTGCGCATGCTGGTGGTGCTCATCGTGCACATGGGCATGGGCGTGTTCCAGGACCTCATGCGTGTGTTCGTGCTCGTGGTGTTCGCTCAGGTGCAGCCACACGCCCAGCGCCATGAGCGCGGCCGCGATCCAGAACAGCGGCCCCACTACCGTTTCGCCGGGCAGGACCAGCGCCAAGGCTGCGCCCGCAAAGGGCGCGGTCGAGAAATACGCCCCCGTGCGCGCCGTGCCCAGGCTGCGCAGGGCCAGCACAAAGAGCACCAGGCTCAGGCCGTACCCTAACAGGCCCAGCAGCAGCGTCAGGCCGAACAGGCCCATCGCCGGCAGGGCTGCGCCCAGCGTCAGGGCCAGCAGGGTGTTCACGCTGCCGGCCACCAGGCCCTTGGTGCTGGCGATGAAAAGCGCATCGGCCGCCGATGCCTTGCGGGTGAGGTTGTTGTCGATGGCCCAGCACAGACAGGCCAGTGCCACGGCCAGCACGCCGCCGGTGGGCGCCACCGCGGGTCCACCCGCTCCGTTCGGCCACGCCAGCAAGACACCGCCCAGCACGATGGCCGCCATGCCCAGCACCACGCGCCGATCCGCGTTCTCGCGAAAGACCCCCCAGGCGATCAGGGCCGTCAGCACGGCCTCAAGATTGAGCAGCAGGGAGGCCGTGGCGCCGCCCAGCTGCGTGAGGCCGACCATCAGGGCCACCGGGCCGAGCACGCCGCCGAAGAGGATGGCGCCGAGCAGCCACGGCCAGTCAGCGCGCGCCAGCGCCACCTGCGGCTGCCGGCGTCGCCGGAACAGGCGCACCAGACCCAGGCCCACACCGCTGCCCAGGTACAGCAGCCCTGCCAGCAGCACGGGCGGCATTTCCCCCACCAGCAGGCGCGCCAGCGGCGTGCTCGCACCGAATAGCAGAGCGGCCAGCAAGGCATTTATCACGCCTGGATGCATCGTTGCCTTCCCCTGCGTTCTCGGAGGTCAGTTGTGCGATTCATACTGCTTCTGTCGACACCAAGCATTCAAGGCTCCACATGGCTCCATGATAGTGGGACGCTAAAGTGATTTCCCTCTCCTCGCCAGAAGAAATACGGCCGGCACGACAAACAAGGACAACAAGGGCGCGCTGATCATCCCGCCCACCATGGGCGCCGCAATCCTCTGCATCACCTCGCTGCCCGTCCCACCACCCCAGAAGATCGGCAGCAAGCCGGCCACGATGGTGGCAACGGTCATGGCCTTGGGACGCACGCGCAGCACCGCCCCCTCGCGTATCGCCTCCAGCAGCGCACCCTCATCCGTGCGCCCCTGCGCCAGACGGGTCTCCCAGGATTGCCTCAGGTAGAGCAGCATGATCACGCCAAACTCAGCCGCCACTCCGGCCAGGGCGATGAAGCCAATCACGCTGGCCACGGAGACGTTGTGCCCCAGGGCCCAGAGCAGCCAGATGCCGCCGATCAAGGCGAAAGGCAAGGTGCCCATGATCAGCAAGGCGTCTCCGATGTGGCGGAAGGTGATGTAGAGCAACACGAAGATGATGAGCAGGGTGAAGGGGATCACCACCTTGAGCTTGGCCGTGGCACGCTCCAGGAATTCGAACTGGCCTGACCAGGACACCGAGTAGCCCGGTGGCAGCTGCACCCGTTCGGCGACCGCTTTCTGCATATCGAGCACGGTCCCGCGTAGATCGCGGCCGCGCACATCGACGTAAACGAAGCCCGCCAGCCGGCTGTTCTCGCTGCGCAGCATGGGCGGCCCGTCGCTGATGCGGATGTCTGCCACGTCAGACAGCAGCAGTCGCTGCCCCGCCGGCGTGACGATGGGCAAGGCCCGCAGGCGGGGCAAGGAATCCCGCATCTCACGAGGATAGCGCAGGTTGATGCTGAACCGCTGCAGGCCTTCGATGGTCTTGCCGATCTCCATGCCACCCAGGCTGCCCTCGATGACCGCCTGAACGTCGGCGATGTTCAGGCCATAGCGGGCGGCGGCCTGCCGGTTGATGTCCACATCGACATAGCGTCCCCCGGTGAGGCGCTCGGACAAGGCGCTGCTGACACCCCGCACCGGTTTGACGGCCTGCTCGATCTGACGTGTCAGACCATCGATGGTGGCCAGATCCGGACCCGCAACTTTGACCCCCACAGGGCTCTTGATGCCCGTGGCCAGCATGTCGATCCGGTTGCGGATGGGGGGCACCCAGATATTGGACAGGCCCGGAACCCGGACGGTGCGGTCCAGCTCCTCCACCAGCTTGTCCAGGGTCATGCCGGACCGCCATTGGTCGCGCGGCTTGAACTGGATCGTGGTCTCGAACATCTCCATCGGCGCAGGGTCGGTGGCGGTATCGGCGCGTCCTGCCTTGCCGTACACGCTGAGGACCTCCGGCACGGTCTTGATGAGCCGATCCGTCTGCTGCAGCAACTCCGAGGCCTTGGCGGCCGAGAGGCCGGGCAGGGCCGTGGGCATGTAGAGCAGGTCGCCTTCGTCCAGCGGCGGCAGGAACTCGCTGCCCAGCCGCTGCAAGGGCCAGAGGCTGAGCACCAGCAGAATCACCGAGCACGCCAAGGTGAGCTTGGGCCGGCGCAGCACGCCCTCCAGCAGCGGTCGGTAGATCGCGATCAGAGCTCGATTGATCGGGTTCTGGGATTCGCCGGGAATGCGGCCGCGGATCAGGTAGCCCATCAGGACGGGGATGAGGGTCACTGCCAGACCGGCCGAGGCGGCCATGGCATAGGTCTTGGTGTAGGCCAAGGGCGAGAACAGCCGCCCCTCCTGGGCTTCCAGCGTGAAGACCGGAATGAAACTCAAGGTGATCACCAGCAGCGAGAAGAAGAGCGCAGGCCCCACCTCCGCAGCGGACTCAGCGATCAGTTGCCAGCGGCGCTCGCCCGGGAGCGCGAGTCCGGGGTTGTCATGCGCCCAGCGTTCGAGGTGCTTGTGCGCGTTCTCGATCATGACGATGGCGGCGTCCACCATGGCGCCGATGGCAATGGCGATGCCCCCCAGGGACATGATGTTCGCGTTGATGCCCTGGTGCTGCATCACGATGAAGGCCATCAGCACCCCCAGCGGCAGGGTCACGATCGCGACCAGCGCGCTGCGCAGGTGAAACAGAAACACCAGGCAGACCAGGCCGACGACGATGAACTCCTCGATCAGCTTGGTCTGCAGGTTGTCCACGGCGCGGGTGATCAGGCCCGAGCGGTCATAGACCGGCACGATCTCCACGCCAGTGGGCAGGCTGCGCTGCAGTTCGGCCAGCTTGGCCTTGACGGCCTGGATGGTGGCCAGGGCATTTTTCCCGGTGCGCATGACGATGACGCCACCGACGGCTTCGCCCTCGCCATTGAGCTCCCCGATGCCCCGACGCATCTCGGGGCCGATCTGTACATGGGCCACATCGCCCAAACGCACCGAGATGCCTGCCGCGGTGGTCCGGATGGGGATGGCCCGGAAATCGTCCAGGGATTTGAGGTAGCCACTGGCCCGGACCGCGTATTCGGCCTCACCCAGCTCGATCACGGAGCCTCCCGTCTCCTGGTTGGCGCGTCCCACGGCTTCGCTGACCATGTCCTGGCTGATGCGGTAAGCCGCCAGCTTGTCGGGATCCAGCACGATCTGGTACTGCTTGACCATGCCCCCGATGCTGGCGACCTCGGCCACATCGGCCACGGTCTTGAGCTCGAAGCGCAGGAACCAGTCCTGCAGGGCCCGCAGCTGGGCGATGTCCTGCCGGCCGCTGCGGTCGATCAAGGCGTACTGGTAGATCCAGCCCACGCCGCTGGCATCCGGCCCGATGGATGAACGGGCCGTGGCGGGCAGGCGCGACTGCACCTGGTTGAGGTACTCCAGCACCCGCGAGCGGGCCCAGTAGAGGTCCACGTTGTCGTCGAACAAGACGTAGACGAAGCTGTCGCCGAACAAGGAAAACCCGCGCACCGCCTTGGTCCCGGGTACCGAGAGCATGGTGGTCGTGAGCGGATAGGTGATCTGGTTCTCGACGATCTGGGGGGCCTGCCCAGGCCAGGTGGTACGGATGATGACCTGGGTGTCCGAGAGATCGGGCAAGGCGTCCAGCGGCGTGCGCATCAGCGTCAACACGCCCCAGGCGCTGACGATGAGCGTCGCGATCAGCACCAGGATGCGGTTGGCAATGCTCCAGTGGATGAGGCGGGAGATCATTGGCCACCTCCGCTGCTCAGACGTTCCAGCCGGGTGATCAGCGGCATCTCACCGTCCTGCATCCTGAATTCGATGCGGACCTTCTCGCCGGTCGCCAGCTTGGCCGCGCCTTGCTCAGCCGGCGGCAGACGGAAGTCCATCGTCATGCCGGGCCACTTCAGCGCTGGAACCGGCTGGTGCGTCAGGGTCACGGCCCCGTCCTGGATCTTCTCGATCACCGCGTCGGTCGCGTAGGTCTGTGTTGCGGCTTTGGCCGCCTGCGCCGGGCCCTGATTGAGCCGGTCCACCAGACCGCGCAGGCTGGCCTCGGAATCGATCAGGAACTGGCCGGACACCACGACGTTCTGCCCCGGATCCAGGCCCGAGAGAATCTCAATCTTCCCGTCGGCTTCGCGACCGGTTTTCACCTCGACAGGCCGGTAATACCCGTTTTCCTCGGCCAGCATCACCATATTGCGCTGTCCGGTGCGGATCACGGCTTCGCTGGGAACAAGCAAAGTGGCTTTGCGCGTGGCTCCGGCGAACTGCATCTGAACCAGCATCCCCGGGACCAGCTTGGCGTCGGGGTTGCGCAGCTCCAGCCGGGCCTTGAGCGTCCGGGTGCTGGCATCCACTTGAGGCAGCAGGGCCTGTACGCGCCCCTCAAAAACCACCCCCGCAAACGCCGGGCTGCTGGCACGTACGGCCATACCCGGCCTGAGTTCGGCGATCTGGCTCTCCGGCACCTCGGCCTCGGCCCAGACGGTCTGGGTCCCTTGCAGGCGCAGCAGCAGCATGCCCGGCATGACGGTGCCTCCTTCGCGCACCATGAGTTCGGTCAGCACGCCGGCCTGGGGTGCACGCAGGGTCAGGCGGGCGTGCAAGGTTCCGCTGTCCGTCACCTGGCGTATCTGCTCCTCGGACATGCCGACCTGGCGCATGCGTTGCAAAGCGGCCTTGCGCAGGACATCCAGATCGGTGCCTTGCATCCGGGTGATGGCCAGGTAGTCTTCCTGTGCCGCCACCCAGTCGGGTACATAGATGTCCAGCAGCGGCTGATCCTTCGCCACGCCATCCAGGACGGCGCGCACATGCAGCTTCTCCACGTAGCCCATGGCCCGGCTGCTCAGCGTCGTCTGAAGACGCTCGTTCCAGGCGATATCGCCCACGGCAGCAAACCCCGTCTGCAGAACGCCCTCCATCACAGTCGCGGTGCGCAGGCCGAGGTTTTGCTGGATGCGCGGGCTGACGCTGACCAGTCCGGCATCGGCATCGCCGGCGCCAGCGTAGCGCGGCACCAGCATCATGTCCATGAAGGGGGATTTGCCCGGCGCTTCGAAGTTCTTGCCGGGCACCATGGGATCGACGTAATAGAGGATGGTGCGCCCCGTCCGGAGGTCCATGTCTCCCGCCTTCAAGCCCTCGCGCAGATGGCGGCGCGTGGCGTCCTCGCCTTGTGCCATGGACCAACTTCCCGGGTCCTCCAGGGAGGCGCTCGTTGCACCGGAGCCTGCAGGCCCTGTGGTGGATCTGCTGTTGACCGAGGGGGGCATCCGAGCGCCGAGTTGCCAGAATCCGAGGGCCACGACGACCAGGACGAGGACAACCCAATAGACCGGAACTTGCAGTGTTTTGACTTGAATCTTCATGGCTTCACCTCATTCCCGCACCGGGGACGAATTCGGGATCAGAAACTCGAGAGCCGCCCACAGGCGCGCGGCCTGCAGCTCGATATCGATGCGCTCGATGGCCAGCATGAGAGCTGCCTGGCGGGCTTCCAGGACCGAGGTCAACGGTGTCGTGCCGGAGCGGTAGGCCGCAAGCACGGCTTCCACACGCTGTTGCGCAAGCGGGAGACGATCCCGGTCGATCAGCTGGAGTTGCGCCAGGGCGGCGCGCCAGCCCTGGCGTTGGCGCTCGATATCCAGCATCCGCTCGCGTCGGGCTTCGTTCAGTTCGGCCTCCAGCGCGTCGGCCTGGGCCAGGCTCGCAGCCAGCTCCCGATCCTGGCGCTGGGGACGATCCCAGGTCAGCGGCACCGACAGCCCGACCGACATCATGTCGGAGTACTGCGGCCCGCGTTTGCTCAGCATCAGCTCCACACTCCAGTCCGGCTCACGCTCCAGCCGCATCACCTCGGCATTGGCACGTGCGGCCTCCACGCGGGCTTGCATGGCGCGCAAGGCTATGTGCTGATCCAGGGCCGCCGTAAGGGGCTGCGCATCCAGGCTGGAACTGGAAATCGGCAGGGGATCGTTCAGGGTGATGCCGGTGACCAGGCCCGTCCATCGCGCCAGTGTGCTGCCTGCAGACGCCTGCTCAGCTTGCATCTGCAGCAGCGCCTGCTCCAGCCGTGACTTGGCATCCCGCGCAGCGATCCAGTCGGTCTGGGCGCCACGTCCGCTGCGAAACGCTGTCTCCGTCGCCAACACCTGGCGCCCGGCCTCGTCGATCTGTGCTTTCAGCAGGCCGATCTTGAGTTCGACGGCACGCAGCTCAAACCAGGCGACGGCGGTTTCACGCTGGATCTCCGTGACCACCATGTGTCGCTGTTCGAGCGCTGCATCGGCCTCCCGCTCGAATTTCTGGCTGCGCGCCTGGCGCTTGGCCTGGCTGGGCAAGGTCTGCATGATCCCCACCGACTGCATCGTCATGAAGTCATTGCTGGTGCTCCAGCTGTCCGCGCCGTTGACCGGCACGTTGTTCAGGGACAGGCGCAACACGGGATCCGGGCGTTGTCCCGCAGCCACCGCCAATTCCCGCGCCGCTCTGGCATTGGCTGCGGGAACCGCCAAGGCCTGCGAGCGCTCCAGTGCGGCCGCAATGGCGGATCGCAGACTGAGGTCTGCCGGATCCGGGGCAGCGGCCCAGGCCGGCCAGGCTTCCAGCATGAGCAGCAGCAACCCTGCGGCAACCCAGAGGGTCGACCATGGGCGAGACGAAAAGGTGCGGCGAACCGGCCTGTAGGGGCGGACGCCGTGAATCGCCCCTGCTGGGGCGTGATGGGATGAATACATACTGACCTCCGGATACGGCAGAGCCAGGCCTGGGGCTTGGCCAGCGAATGCACGGCCCCGGCCCTCAGGGACGGGGACTCAATGCAGCGGGGTCAGATTTGGGCGGGAGGTCGCCAGATGGCGTTCAGCTTGGCGGGAGGAGGGGTGGTCTGGAACCAGAGAGCGGGCTCCATATGGGTGGTCGCGAGGGAAAGAGGGGCCAGCACGGGCAGCGCCATGCTGGCCATTGCTCCGCACTCAAGCCCGGTCTTGCATATCTTGCCCGTTCTCAGGGCGGTGGTCAGGTCATTGCAGCAGTCGGTGGCAGCTTCTTCCATGCCCATGTCCGCCTCATCTGCGGAGCTCAGTGACGTCATGTCATGCATCGGGCAGGGCTGCGGCAAGATGCTCGCCGCCGCACTGACCGGCAAGGCCAATGAGAGACTCAGCAACAGGGTCAACAACTTGCGCATGGTCGAATTATAGGAATCGCTCGGAAGATTGCCACTCCGGCTGAAACGGGTGGGTTCTCAACGCCTCAGACGCAGTGCGTTGCCGATCACCGAGGCCGAACTCAGACTCATGGCCAGGGCCGCAATCAGCGGTGACAGAAGCCATCCCGTGAAGGGGTAGAGCGCGCCAGCAGCCACCGGGACGCCCAACACGTTGTACAGGAAGGCGAACATCAGGTTCTGCTTCATATTGCGCACCGTGTCCTGCGACAGCGTGCGTGCTGCAGCGATGCCGCGCAGATCGCCCTTGATCAGCGTGACCTGCGCGCTGTTCATGGCTACATCGGTGCCCGTGCCCATGGCGATGCCGACATCGGCCTTGGCCAGCGCCGGTGCGTCATTGATGCCATCCCCGGCCATGGCCACAACCCGTCCTTCGCGCTGCAGCCGTGCAACGAGATCCAGCTTGTCTGCCGGCTTGACCTCGCCATGCACTTCATCGATGCCGAGCCGCTGGCCCACGGCTCTGGCCGTGGTCAGGCCGTCACCGGTCGCCATCACGATCCGCAGTCCAGCGGCCTTCAGCGCCTCCAGCGCCTCAGGGGTGCTGGTCTTGATCGGATCGGACACCGCCAGCAAGCCGGCGAGCCTTCCGTCGACGGCCAGATACATGACGCTGGCGCCCTCGGCCCGGAGTTTTTCCGCCTGTGGCATCAGACCGTCTACCCCTAAACCCGCCTGCTGCATCAGGGCCGTATTGCCCAGCAACACCTTGTGCCCCGAAACCAGACCACGCACGCCTATGCCCGAGCTGGACTCAAACTGGCTGGGTTTGTCCAGCGACAAACCCAGCGCCCGGGCAGCCTTGACGATGGCATCGGCCAGCGGATGTTCGCTGCCCTGGTCCAGGCTGGCGGCGAGACGCAATACCTCAAGATCCGAAAAACCAGGGGCAGCAACTGCCCGATCGAATACTGGCCGTCCCTCCGTCAGGGTCCCGGTCTTGTCGATGATCAGCGTGTCGATTTTGCGCAGGTTCTCAATGGCCGAGGCATCCCGGAACAAGACGCCCCGGGTGGCTCCTTTGCCCGTTGCCACCATGATGGACATGGGGGTGGCCAAGCCCAATGCGCATGGGCAGGCAATGATCAGGACCGCCACCGCATTGATCGCGCCATAGACCCAGCTGGGCTGGGGGCCCCAGATGCCCCAGACCAGCAAAGTCAGAGCGGCGATGGCCACGACGACCAGCACAAAACCACCGGCCACGACGTCCGCCATACGTTGCATGGGGGCTTTGGAGCGCTGCGCCTGGGCCACCATCTGGACGATCTGAGCGAGCATGGTGGTCGAGCCGACGCGCTCCGAACGCATGACGAGCGCGCCGTTGGTGTTCAGGGTGGCCCCGATCAGCTGGTCTCCGCCCCTTTTGCTCACCGGCAGGGGTTCCCCGGTCAGCATGGATTCGTCGACAGCACTGGAACCTTCCACCACGACCCCGTCGACCGGCACTTTTTCGCCGGGACGCACGCGCAACAGATCACCGACGTGGACATGGCTGAGGGGAATGTCCTCCTCTGTGCCGTCGTCGCGGATGCGGCGGGCCGTTTTGGGCGCCAGGCCCAACAAGGATTTGATGGCTGCGGAGGTTTTGGAGCGGGCCTTGAGTTCAAGGACCTGCCCCAGTAGGGTCAGGGAAATGATGACGGCCGCGGCCTCATAGTAGACCCCGACACGCCCCATGGAGATGAAGGACCCCGGAAAGATCTGGGGCGCAACGGTCGCCAGGACGCTGTAGAGAAAAGCCGCTCCTGTCCCCAGCCCGATCAGGGTCCACATGTTCGGGCTGCGGTTGAGGACGGATTGCCAGCCGCGGGAGAAGAAGGGCCAGCCAGCCCAGAGCACAATGGGCAGCGATAAAACGAGCTCCACCCACGTCTGGGTGGCGATACTGAAGAGTGCCAATTGATGGCTGAACATGGCCAGGATGGTGACGACCACGGTCAGGGGCAGGGTCCGCCAGAAGCGGCGCTGAAAGTCCCGCAACTCCGGGTTCTCATCATCACCCTCATCCGCAATCGGCAGCAAGGGTTCCAGCGTCATGCCGCACTTGGGGCAGCTTCCTGGCTGATTCTGCCGAATCTCGGGGTGCATGGGGCAGGTATAGATCGCCCCCACCGCGGTCAGCTTCACCGGTTCCGAAGAAGCATCATCCGACTTGTGATGATGGTGCGTATGAGCTAGCCCCTGATGATGCCCGTGCTGGCTGTCCGGCGTCATGATCACTCCCGTTTGTCTTGTCTGGGGGGATGATCGGCATGCCCGCCATGCCCGTGGAAAAGGTGCATCAAGGGGCAGGCCAGGAGGATCAAATAGGGCCACATCCCCAGGACATGGCCCCCATGCTCGCGCAGCAGATAGAAGGCAACGATCAGCACTCCCGTCGCAACGGCCAGGACGACGGGACGAGTCCAGATGGGGCGAGGTTGATCCTGGTCAGATCCGTGATCGGTTGCGTGATTCATGGTGCTTTGCCTCTTCTCTGAATTGATGGGGCCGCGGAACGCAAGCCGCGAGCCGCGAGCCGAGTCTTATCCAGACCCAACCCGTGCCTTACTGTACTGAAGGCCCGCGCTCATTGCGCGGGTTGAATATCGGTGAGCAGCATCTTCCCGCCTTCGACGACGACCGTGAGCTTGACCTTGTCGCCAAGCTTGATTGTCACCTTGCCAGCAGCCGGATCGCCCATTTTTCACTTCGCCATCGATCATGGCCTGTCCTGCTCACTTCATTGCGGGAGCTGGTTGGGCGTCCATCATCATCTGCATCATCATTTGCATCATGTCCATGCGCTTCTCCATCATCTTCTGACGGTCCTCCATGCTGCCAGCAGCACCTTTGCCGCCTTGCGTACCGCCCATACCCGGCCCGCCCATGCCGGAGCCACCCATCATGTTCATCATGGACATGCCTTCTTGCATCATCTTCATATGCTCACCCATGAGCGCCCCACGCTCCTCGGGGGTCTTGGCGTTCATCATCTTCTGATGCATTTCTCCCATCATCATCATCTGTTTGTCCATTTGAACCATGTTCTGCCCTGTGGCCGCCGATGGCTTGGAAGCAGATGGTTGGGTCGCGGCCGGTTTGACCCCGGGCGTCTTGGACGTCGGCGCCGACGCAGCGCTAGCAGGGTGATGAGGGTCTTCTTCTTGAGAGTTGGGCTGGGCCGCCCAACTCGACGTAGTCACCAGCAGAGACAAGGCGATCAGGGAACGTACTGCTTTCATAGAAACCTCCTAAAAGTGAACATACAAGTTGCGCACGAGAAACACACCCTCCGCCCGGATCACTTCGAGACTGTCAGGATCGGATGGGCCTTCAGGTTCGTCTTCACATGTGCGAATTCCCCCGGAGCCTCAGCAGGCAGGGCAAATAAAGGTTGCAGACGCTAACTTGAGGCCAAGCGCGACGGCTTTACTTATCCCGGTTGAGCGCTTGCAAGATTTCCTCGTACTCCTGGGCGTTGATCTCGCCATTGGCAAGCCGACGACGCAGGACATCAATGGGCGTTTCACGCTGGCGCTCCCTGCGCTCCCCTGATCGTGGTCTGATGCCAAACAACACCAGTACGAGCAGGAGCACCCAGAACAGCCACCAGAATGCATGCATGCCCACCATGTAGTAACCATCATTGAAGAACATCGGGACTCCTTTTTTCAGACCGGACTTTAGATCCGGAGACGATCACTGCGCAGGCTGGATGTCCGTAACGACCAACTTGCCGCTTTCGTTGACGACCATGAACTTGACCTTGTCGCCGGGCTTGATTTTGCTCAGCAAGCCCTTGTCCTTGGCGGAGAACACCATCGTCATGCCGGGCATCTCCAGATGCTTGATGTCACCGTGCTTGATCGTGACTTTGCCAGCAGCTGCATCAATTTTTTTCACTTCGCCATCGGTCATCATGGGCGCCCCGGCCATGCCTGCTTTGTTGTGCTCCGTCATGGACTGAGCCGAGCTGAGCAAAGGCCACGCCATGCCCATGGACACCGCACTGATCACCAGAATCCTCTTCATCGCATTCATGTCTGTTGCTCCATATGGTATGGAGGGCTTGATCCAAGGCTTTGACTTGGATCAAGACACTCGCATGTTCACTTTTTCCCGACCCGAACGACGCCCTTCATGCCTGCCTCATAGTGACCAGGCATCAGGCAGGCAAAGTTCACAAGGCCTGCCTTGGTAAACTGCCAGATGATCTCGCCCTGTTTGCCCGGAGCCAGCGTGATCTTGTTGGGCTCATCGTGCTCCATGTCGGGAAACTTCTTCATCTGCTCCAGATGCTCCAGCAGCTCCTGCTGCGTGCCCAGGCTCAGCTCGTGCTTGACCTTGCCGACGTTTTTCACCACGAACCGGATTGTTTCGCCTTGCTTGACCTGAACGTCCGCGGGTGCGTAGCGCATGCTGTCATTCATTTCGATGGTGATGCTGCGGTTGACCCGTGCGGCTACGCCGGGCTTGCCGATCACCGTCTCCTCATCGTCGTGGCTGTGGCCGCCGGCATGGTTGCCGCCAGCGAAAGCCGAGCCGGACAGGGCAATGGTCATCAGGGCCACCACTTTGGCCAGGGTCTGTGTCTTGTACGTCATGTTCATGTGTATCTCCTTGGGGTAAAAAATCAGTGTCCGCTGTGGGACTGAGGCTTGCGAACCTTGACTTCGGTCGGCTGGCTGGGGGTCTGTACGCGTGGCATGGACTGACCGCCTTCGGCCTTGAACCGCGCGGGTTCGCCGAGCGGGCCTTCGTACTCGTGGGCTACTGTGCCTTCGGGATGCTTGAACCAGCCCGGGTCTTTGTAGTCACCGGGTTTTTGATCGCGCCTCACTTTGAGCACACTGAACATGCCGCCCATCTCCACCGAGCCGAACGGGCCCTCACCGGTCATCATGGAGGCGGTGTTGTCGGGTATGGGCATCTCCATTTCCGTCATGTCTGCCATGCCACGCTCTCCCATGACCATGTAGTCCGGGATCAGGTTGTTGATCTTCTTGGACAGACCGCTGTGGTCCACGCCGATCAGCGTCGGGACACTATGTCCCATGGCGTTCATGGTGTGGTGGCTCTTGTGACAGTGGAAGGCCCAGTCGCCTTCTTCATCCGCGAGGAACTCAATCTGGCGCATCTGGCCGACCGCGACATCGGTCGTCACCTCATACCAGCGTGTGCTCTTCGGGGTGGGGCCGCCATCGGTGCCGGTGACCAGGAACTCGTGGCCATGCAGGTGGATGGGGTGATTGGTCATCGTCAGGTTGCCGATCCGGATCCGGACCTTGTCGTTCAGGCGGACGTTCAGCGAGTCGATACCGGGGAAGATGCGGCTGTTCCAGGACCACAGGTTGAAGTCCAGCATGGTCATGATCTTGGGGGTGTAGCTCCCGGGATCGATATCAAAGGCGTTCAGGAGAAAACAGAAGTCTCTCTGAACCTCGTCGATCAGCGGGTTCTTGACCTTGGGGTGTGTCACCCAGAAGCCCATCATGCCCATGGCCATCTGCGTCATCTCGTCGGCATGCGGGTGGTACATGAAGGTGCCCGGCCGGCGTGCCACGAACTCGTAGACAAAGGTCTTGCCGGGTTGAATCGCCGGCTGGTTCAGGCCGGCGACGCCGTCCATGCCGTTGGGCAGCCGTTGGCCATGCCAGTGGATGCTGGTATGTTCCGGCAGCTTGTTGGTCACGAAGATGCGCACGCGGTCGCCCTCGACCACCTCGATGGTGGGCCCGGGACTCTGGCCGTTGTAACCCCAGAGATGGGCCTTGAACCCGGGCGCCATCTCGCGAACCACCGGCTCGGCCACCAGGTGGAATTCCTTGACGCCCTGGTTCATGCGCCAGGGCAGGGTCCATCCGTTGAGCGTGACCACCGGGTTGTAGGGGCGGCCGCTGTTGGGGACCAGGGGGGCCATGGTGTCCGGGCTTGTCTGGATGACCGGCTCGGGCAGCGCGGCCATCGCCACGCGGCTGACCGAGGCCGCTGCAACGGCGCCGCCGGCGATGCCTGCGAACTTGAAAAAATCTCTTCTGGATGTCATTGCGGATTCCTTGGAAATCAATGGCCGGCGGCGGCAGAGCCGGACGCAGGCGCCGCGGCAGATAGCGCCGTACTGGTCGGACGCCCGACGAGGGAGGCCTGCAGGGCCGCGTCTGCCAGCCAGAACTGCTGCTCCGTGTTGATGGCGGCGACGACCGTGTTGACCTGGTCGCGTGCGTCGGCCAGCAGTTCGAAAACGCCGATGATCATTCCGTTGTAGCGCAGCTGGTTCTCGTCGGAGATCACCTTGCGCAGCGGGACCACCTCATCGCGGTGATGACGCGCGACGTCGTAGGCGGTGCGGTAGGCGGAATAGCTCTCACGCAGACTCGATCCGGCCGCACGAACCGTGGCTTCCAGCTGGTTGGCCGCAGCCAGGGTACGCGCGCTCATCGCATCACGCTGCATGCCGCCCCAGTCGAAAATCGGCAGCCGCACGCCGATTTCATAGCCGCGCGGGTCCGAGCGGCTGCCCGTCGCGCTGTCGGTCTTGGTGTTATGACGCGCCGTGAGCTCTATGTCGGTGAAGCTGGTCACCGCGGTCAGGCCCTGGGATCGGGCATAGGCCTCATAGTTCGTCTGCGCGAGCCGGATATCCAGGCGGTTGCGCGTGGCGTACGAACCTGCGGTCTGGGGATCCATGGCCTGCCTGGGCAGATCCGGCAGGCGCTCGGGGAGCTTGAGCAGTGAGGCCTGTGTCTCGTCGAGTCCCAGCCGGCGGACCAGCTCCTCGCGCGTTGCCGTGGCCTGATGGCTGGCCGTGGCCAGGCGCGTGGCGGCATCTGCGTAGAAAGCCTGTTCGCGGGCACGGCTGATGCGGCTGAAATTGCCCGCGGCCTGCATGCGCCGGGCAATCTCTGCGGTGGCTTCTGCGCTTTCGTACACCTGACGGGCATAGCGGAGGGTTTGCTGCGCCGCGACGGCGCGCACCCAGGCCTGTCGGACCTGTGTGACCTGGTCTACCACTTCGCTGGTCAGGCGCAGCTGCGACTGCTCGATGCGGTAGCGAGAAATCCCCTGGCGCGTCGGCAACGTCAGCAGGTCCAGCAGGCCGAATGACAGGGCGCGTCCAATCTCCAGTTCATCGCCCGCGACCATGCGCTCGTAGCTGAAAATTGGGTTGGCGATCCGGCCGATCTGGGCGGCATCGGCCGATTCCGCCCAGCCCTGGGCCAGCAAGGCCTGCAGGGAGGGGCTGTTCACCAGTGCCAGCTGTACGGCTTCGCGCTGCCCCAGAGCCTGGGCGAGGAGGGTTTGGGCGGCCTCAGCCCGCTCCTTGCGCTCCTGCTCCGTGCGCGCGAGGGTCAGCTTCTTCTCCGTGAAGCTGCTGGCCTCGTCGTTCACGCGGCTGACGTTCTGTTCAAGGCTGACACTGGCGCAGCCGGACAGAACCGCCAGAGTCACAGCCGATATCGCCAGCTTGGCGCCGTTCGAAGGCAGGGTGCGTCTCATGGCTTGGAACCTCCGTGATGCTCTTCACGGGCCGGCGACGAAGGCGCCGCGTCCTTGGCAGGCTCAGCCGTTCTGGCTTCCCGGGCATAGGTGCGCCATCCCCCGATATGGCCGACGGTATCGTTGGCCTCCCGCCAGGACTGGACCGGCTGGTCGGCGTAGGCCAGATAGCCGTTCAGGGGCGAGGTGTAGCTCAGTTGGGCCGGGGCTGCCGGCGGCGGGGTCTGCTCGGCCGTGGTCTGCGCCATGGCTGAGCCGGCAAGCAGCACCATTGTCCAGGGAAGCGATTTTCCGTAGGACAGGCGGTGGGTGGGGTGGGTCATGGATTCCTCTTGGGTTGAGACTCTGATCTCAGGGAGAGATTCTGAAAATCCGACACCGTCAGAAAGCTGACTTCCGGATTACATTTCTGTCATCTTGATAACAGAGGCCAGAAACTTGTCAAACTGCGCCGATTCGGCTGTGGAGTACATGTGTGAAGATATTGATCGTCGAGGACGAGCTCAAGACCGGGGATTATCTGCGCCAGGGTCTGGGAGAGGCCGGTTTCGTGGTCGATCTGGCGCGAGACGGAACGGACGGGCTGCATCAGGCCCTGCAGGAGTCCTACGATCTGGTCATCCTGGATGTCATGCTGCCGGGCATCGATGGCTGGCAGGTCCTGCAGGGTATACGCAAACGCGGGCTGCAGATGCCGGTGCTGTTTCTCACCGCCCGCGACCAGGTGGAAGACCGCGTCAAGGGCCTCGAACTTGGCGCCGACGACTACCTGGTCAAACCGTTTTCCTTTGCCGAGTTGCTCGCCCGGGTGCGAACCATCCTGAGGCGCGGGCGCAGTGGTACGGAGCCGATCGCGCTGCTGGTGGCCGATCTGGAGTTGGATCTGCTGCGCCGCCGTGTCACCCGGGGCGGCCGCAAAATCGACCTGACCGCCAAGGAATTCGGCTTGCTGGAGCTGCTGATGCGTCGCCGCGGCGAAGTCCTGCCGCGCTCCCTGATCGCCTCCCAGGTGTGGGATATGAACTACGATGGGGACACCAATGTCATCGAGGTGGCCATGCGGCGGCTGCGGGTCAAGGTCGATGAGGGGCGTGAGGTCAAGCTTATCCAGACGGTGAGGGGCATGGGCTACGTGCTGGAAGCCCCGGAGGAACCCTGAGTGCTGCGGTCCCTGTCGCTGACCTCCCGTCTTACCCTGTTTTTCACCCTGCTCTCGGCGGTGATCGTTCTGGGCTTGGGCGCCATCCTTTTGGTGGCGTCCGAGCGACATTTCTCCGTCCTGGACGACATCGTTCTACAAGACAAGCAGCGCCTGGTTGGTGAACTGCTCGCCAAGTCCGGCTCGATCCAAGACACCCAGGTTCGATTGAAGGACGCTTTAGACCATCACCACGGTCTCTATGTGCTGATCAAGGATGTGGAGGGGAACGTCTTTTTTGAATCGGACGACTTCAGCTGGCCTGAAGCGCTAGCACTGCCCGAACCCGGTGGCGCCCCGAAGTCTTTGGACTGGACCCGAGACGGCCGCGGCTACCACGGGCTGGCTCAATGGATGGAAAGCAGAAGCGGCGGATCGGCTCGCAGGCTCATTCTGATCGCCATCGATACCGAGCACCACACCCATTTCATGGCGCAGCTGCAGCACACACTGGTGCTGTATGCCGTACTTGCCACGCTTGTCAGCGGGTTTGCAGGCTGGTTCGCTGCGCACCAGGGCATGGCCCCGCTGCGCGCCATGAAATCAAGAGCATCGGTCGTCAGCGGCCAGCAGCTCAATCCTCGCATGCCGGTCGAGGCCGTGCCCGTCGAAATGGCGGATCTGGCCAATGAACTCAACCGCATGCTGGATCGGCTGCAGCAGGATTTCCAGCGCTTGTCCGATTTTTCATCCGATCTGGCGCATGAGTTGCGCACGCCCATCAGCAACCTCCTGACGCAGACGCAGGTGGCCCTGTCCAACCGGCGTGATGCCGACACCTATCGCGACATCCTCGCCTCCAACGCCGAAGAGTTTCAGCGCCTGGCACGGATGGTGTCCGACATGCTCTTTCTGGCCAAGACCGAGGGAGGGATCCAGCTTCCCAGCAAAGAACAATTCTCTGCCGCACAGGAGGTCCAGGCCTTGCTGGATTTCTACGAAGTTGTGGCCGATGAAAAAAATATACGTATGAGTTTGCACGGTGCCGGGAACATTCTGGGCGACCGGCTGATGTTTCGCAGAGCGGTGAGCAACCTGCTGTCCAACGCACTGCGGCATACGAAGATGGCGGGTGAGGTTCGCATCGAGATCAGCGATCACGAGAGCTCGACCCAGGTCACGGTCGAAAACACCGGTGAAGAAATCGATCCGAAAATCATGCCCAGACTATTTGATCGTTTCTATCGAGCAGATCCGTCACGCGCGCAACCGGACTCAGAAGGCGCCGGGCTGGGGCTGGCCATCACGCGCGCGATTGTGGAGGCGCACGGGGGGAAGATCAAAGTTTCTTCTGCTCAGGGCAGAACAAGATTTTCACTCGAGTTCACAAAAACATGAACATCCCAGGGCGGCTCCGAGCCGGCTTGGTGAACGCTACGTCCAGTAGCCGCCTGCTTGCGCAAGCCGTTGATGAAGGCGCAGGCGTTCATCCGCTCCGTCTCTTCAGCCGGCGCAGCAAGACAGTTGCTTCACGTCCTTGTGGAAGGTCTGCGCCGCGAGCTTCAGCCCTTCGACCATGGTCAGGTAGGGGAACAGCTGATCGGCCAGCTCCTGGACGGTCATCCGGCAGCGAATCGCCAGCGCCGCAGTCTGGATCAGCTCGCCCGCTTCTGCTGCCACCACCTGCACGCCGATCAGCCGTCCCGAGCCGGCCTCGGCGACCAGTTTGATGAAGCCGCGCGTGTCGAAGTTGGCCAGCGCCCTCGGCACATTGTCGAGCGTCAGGGTCCGGCTGTCGGTCACGATGCCTTCGTGGCGCGCCTGCGCTTCACTGCAGCCCACCGTCGCCACCTGCGGATCGCTGAACACCACCGCCGGCATCGCGGTCAGGTCCAGCGCAGCGTCGCCGCCGCTCATGTTGATCGCGGCCCGCGTGCCGGCTGCTGCCGCCACATAGACAAACTGCGGCTGGTTGGTGCAGTCGCCGGCAGCAAAGATATGCGGTGTGCTTGTTCGTAGGCGTGAGTCGATGGCGATGGCTCCTTGCGCGTCGACCTCGACGCCTGCCGCACCGAGATTCAGGCGGGACGTATTCGGTGCACGCCCGGTGGCGATCAGCAGCCGGTCGACGCGCAGTTCGCCGTGCCCGGTGGCGAGTGCGAATTCCCCATTCGCATAAGCAACTTGAAACGCCTGGGTATGGTCCAGCACCTTGATGCCCTCGGCGCGGAAGATGGCCATGATGGCTGCGCCAATGGCCGGGTCTTCGCGCAAGAGCAGTGTGCTGCGCGCCAGGATGGTGACCTGGCTGCCGAGCCGGGCAAACGCTTGCGCCAGCTCCACGGCAACCACCGACGAGCCAATCACGGCCAGGCGCTCAGGTACCGTGTCACTCGCCAGCGCCTCGGTGGAAGTCCAGTAGGGCGTGTCCTTCAAGCCGGAGATCGGTGGAATCGCCGGACTCGCACCGGTCGCAACCAGGCAGCGGTCAAAAGTCACTTCCCGGCTCCCGCTGTCAGAAAGTAAGACGGTCAGCGTGTGCGCGTTCTTGAAACGGGCCTCGCCGTGCAGCACGGTGATGGCCGGGGTACTCGCCAGGATGCCTTCGTACTTGGCGCGGCGCAGCTCCTCGACACGGCCCGACTGCTGGGCCAGCAGTCGCTCGCGCAGTACGGCGGGCGCGCAGGCAGTCAGACCTTCATCGAACGGGCTTGCGCGACGCAGGTGGGCGATGTGCGCGGCGCGGATCATGATCTTGGATGGCACGCAACCGATGTTGACGCAGGTTCCGCCAATGACGCCCCGCTCGATGAGGGTCACACGCGCACCCTGCTCGACAGCTTTCAGCGCCGCCGCCATCGCCGCACCACCGCTGCCGATCACGGCCACGTGCAGCGCTGGCGCGCTGCCACCGTGCTTTGCTCCCCTGTCAGGCCAGTCGAGCGCCTTGTCGAACAGGCTGCCTGGGAGCGGGCACTGAGAGTCGGCAACCCCTGCGCGGTAACCGAGCGCGTTCACAGCCGCGACCAGCGGACCCGGGCTCACGCCCGCATCCGCCTCGATCTCGGCCCGTTTGCGCGGACAGGACACCGAGATCGAGCGCACGCCGGGCATGTTTTCCAAAGACTGCTGGATGTGCACGGCGCACGACGCGCAGGTCATGCCGTCGATGTGCAGGGTGATCGTTTCGGTCATGGCCGTGCCCTCATGGTCTTACGGCAGCGGGATAGCCTGCGTTCTCAGTAGCCTTGGCCAGGGCTGAGGCGCTGGTCTTGGTGTCATCGAAAGTCACGATGGCCTCACGTTTCCCGAGGCTGAACTCGGCTTTCTGGACATCAGCGACCTTGAACAGGGCCTTCTTGATGGTGATCGGGCACGCGGCGCAGGTCATGCCGGGCACCGACAGGGTGACGGTCTTGGTGGCAGCCCAGGCGGGCGCGCTTAGAGCGGCGGCCAGGGCGATGAGGGTGGTGAGGGTGGTGAGTTTCTTCATGGTGATCTCCTTTCAGTAGAACAGCGGCAGGACGTAGGGAAACGCGAGGGCAACCAGAACCAGGGCGGCCACGATCCAGAAGAT
>JAGWTL010000253.1 GCA_028869035.1 Burkholderiales bacterium
CGCATGGTCAACCCGGACACGGTGGAGGCGCAGATCCAGTCCAGCATCGTGTTCGGCATGTCGGCCGGCCTGATGCAGGAAATCACCCTGGACAAGGGCCGGGTGCAACAGACCAACTACAACAACTACCCGGTGGTGCGCATGCACGAGTCGCCGAAGATTGATATCGTGCTGGTGCCGAGCAAGGAAAAACCCGGCGGCATCGGCGAGCCGGCCACCGCCCTGGTGGTGCCGGCCATCGCGAACGCGGTGGCGGCGGCCACCGGCAAGCGCGTGCGCAAGCTGCCGATGACACCGGAAGCGATCCGCGCTGCTTAAGGGGGTGCTACAGAGGAGCGGGAGCATGGAAAGTCTCGATCTGCGTGTGCTGGCCGATGCGCTGGCCTGGAAGCGCGCCGGCCATGCCGTGTCGCTGGTCACGGTGGTGCAGACCTGGGGCAGCGCGCCGCGCCCGCCCGGGGCGCTGCTGGCCGTGCGCGAGGACGGCGTGGTCAGCGGCTCGGTCTCGGGCGGCTGTGTCGAGGACGACCTGATCGCGCGCGCCAAGGCGGCCCTGGCCGAAGGCCGGCAGGACCCGGCCGCGGTGGTCCGGCCCTCGCTCATCGTCTACGGCGTCAACAGGGACGAGGCCGCGCGTTTCGGCCTGCCCTGCGGCGGCACGCTGCGCCTGGTGCAGGAGCCGTTGACGGACGTGAACTGGGTCGAACAGCTGCTGACGCGTACCGCCGAGCATCGGCTGGTCGCGCGCACGCTGGACCTGGCCACGGGCCGGGTGACGCTGGCCGATGCCGTGCGCGGCCAGTCCATGGTCTTCGACGAGTTGACCCTGAGCACGGTGTTCGGCCCCAAGTGGCGCCTGCTGCTGATCGGTGCCGGCCAGCTCTCGCAGGCCGTGGCCAGCATGGCCAGCCTGCTGGACTTCGAGGTGCTGGTCTGCGATCCGCGTGAGGAATACGCGGCCACCTTGGACACGGCCGGCGTGCAGCGCGTGCCGGGCATGCCCGACGACGTGGTGCGCGAAATGCTGCCCGATGCGCACACCGCCATCGTGGCGCTCACGCACGATCCCAAGCTCGACGACATGGCGCTGCTGGAAGCCTTGAAGTCGGCCGCCTTCTACGTCGGTGCGCTGGGCTCGCGCCGCAACCAGGCCACGCGCAAGCAGCGCCTGGCCGAGCACTTCGACCTCAGCGCCGAAGAGTTGGCCCGCCTGCACGGCCCCGTGGGCCTGGACATAGGCGCGCGCACGCCGGCCGAGATCGCGGTGTCCATCCTGGCCGAGATCGTGCAGGTCAAGAACGCAGCCACACTGCGCATGGCCAATACACCGGGCTGCATCGCGGCATGAAGCCCGTGGTGCTGGTGCTCGCCTCGGGGCGATGCCGAGGGCTGGCTCATCCTGCCGGCCGATCTCCCTCTGGTCCTGCCCGAGACCCTGCGCCGTATTGCCGACGCGCCGGACGAGCAGACCGTGGTGCGGCCGGTCTGCCTGGGCCAGCAGGGGCGCCCCGCGCGTTTCAGTCGTGACTGCGCGGCGAACATGGCGCCGTCGCGGTCGTGCGCCGGCATCGGCCGTGGACCACATCGAGATGGACGATCCAGGCTGCGTGATGGACGTCGATACCGTGCAGGAACTGGCGCAGGCGCAGCACCTCCTGCGGTCACGCAGCGCTCACTGAAGCAGGATCACTGGCGCGCGATCACGGCGCAAGCAAGGCGAGGGCCGGCGTTGCCGGTAGGCTGGGTCGTGTAGTCGTCCGGATCGCGGTGCACGATCAGGCCGCGGCCCACGATATCGTTGCTGCCGCTGCCCACGGTGATGCTGGTCGACTCGAAGCTGAAGCGTGCCACGCCCATGGCATCGGCCTTCAGGCTGGGTAGATCGCCCACGTGGTGCTCGGCGCTTCCGTGCGCGCCGTGCTTGAGGCTTCCGGGGTTGAAGTGGCCGCCGGTGCTCATGCCGTCACCGCTGGAGCAGTCGCCCTTGTCGTGTACGTGGAAGCCGTGCTCAGCCCCGGGCTTAAGTCCGCGCACCTCGCCGCTGACCAGCACTTTGCCGCCCTGCTGGACGAAGCGGACGTCACCGCTGGCGGTGTTGCCTCGGGTTGGCTGGAGCAGGGCGCCGGCCTTAGGGCCGCCACCGGGTGTGGCACAGCCGGCCAGGATGGCTGTCAAGGCCGCAAGGGGGATGAATCGCATGGTGTTGTCTCCGTTGTTGTATCGCGCCAGTGATTCTAGCTGGGTGAGCGGCAGGGCGCCTGCACCCGGCGGCGCTACAGGCGCTCGGACAGATGCTGGCGCTCAGGTGCGCGATGCGCCAGACGCATGCTGCCTGAGCAGTCGCTCAAGTTCGCGGTCGTGGATGCCGTGGGCCTTGAGGCTCACATAGGTCTGCTGCGCGTAGTCGTGCGTGCTGCCGTAACGGCCACGGGCCTGGGCGAAGATCTGGCGGTATTGCGCCGGGCTCAGCGTGCCGGTGTAGTTGGGGCTGCGGCGTGACAGGGTGAAGGCCAGGGCCGAGACCGGGCCGTGCGGCGTTTCGCAACGCAGCCAGCGCGGGTCGTAGACGCCGGTGGGCATTTCGCGCTCCCAGAGGGTTTCCAGGATGGCGGGTGCGCGCTGGCGCTGCACACGAAAGGCCATGCCGTGGCAGCTGCCGCCCGTGAGCAGGGCGAAGACCAGGCCCGGCACTTCGGGGGTGCCGCGGTTGACGCGGCTCCACATCTTGAGTGCCCGGTGCCAGCCCCGTACGCGGGCCGTGCGGCGTTCCTCGAAGTCGAAGTCCGGTCGCCAGATCAGCGAGGCGTAGCCGAAGATCCAGAGGTCGTCATGGCCGCCCCATTCGCGCAGCGTGGTGGCCAGCAGGGGGGCTGGATCGCGCAGGGGACGGGGCAGGACGAGCGGCGGCGGGTGCATGTTTTCAGGTGCGCGCGGCGGACAGCAGGCCTCGCAGCTTCGCAAACGCTCTCAGGGGCAGAACCTCGTGCTCGGGATGGACTTTGCTCATGCGGATCGGCATGACCGCATGACCGCATCCTAACGCGAGCTGCCCCAAAGGGCTCAGTCGTCGCGCTGGATCAGCTCGATCTTGTAGCCGTCGGGGTCGGTGATGAAGGCGATCAGCGTGTTGCCGCCCTTGACCGGGCCCGGTTCACGTGTGATGTTGCCGCCCCTGGCACGGATCTGTACACAGAAGGCGTAGATGTCGTCCACACCCAGGGCCACGTGGCCGTAGGCCCCGCCCATGTCGTACCGCTCGACGCCGTAGTTGTAGGTCAGTTCGAGTTCGGCCTGCTCGGGGTTGCTGCCATAACCCACGAAGGCCAGGGAGTACTTCTGCTCGGGCCGGTCGGTGGTGCGCAGCAGTTGCATGCCCATGACGCGGGTGTAGAAGTCGACGGAGCGCTGCATGTCGCCGACGCGCAGCATGGTGTGCAGGAATCTCATGCCTCCGATTGTGCCGGAAGTTCGGATGCGAGGCAGGCGGCGGCGGCGTGGGCACAGGGTGTGCCTGGGGGCCAAAGAGCCTGGCCTCGGCCGTGGTGCATCCGTGGCCCATCGGCATCGTGGTGTGGACTGCACACTCCGGGGCGGAATCGGAAGTCGAGCAGGGTGGATCGGAGGCTTCGCGCCTGTCCTGTGGCAGAACGTCCGGCGCACCGGCGACACGCCGGTCTGGGGAATAATGGGCGCTCATTTACGGGGCCGTCCATGAGCCAGTTCACCAAAGTCATCCTGTACACCGATACCGACGGCCGCGCGCGTTTTCGCGAGGAAAGCGTGCAGCTGGCCCAGGGCACGCCGCAGTCCATGCTGTCGGAGGTGTTCGCCTCGGGGGGCTACCAGCTGCGTCACAGCCCGGTGGGTTTTCGCAGCAGCTTTCACTGCACCGGGGCACCCCAGTGGTGTTTCATCCTGCAGGGGCAAATGGAAATCGGCTTGCAGGGCGGGGTGTCGCGTGTCTTCGGCCCGGGCCAGCATTTCCACTCGGCCGATCTGCTGCCCGAGGGGCAGACCTTCGACCCCGCCATCCACGGCCACCGGAGCCGGCAGGTCGGTCCCGACCCGCTGGTCACGCTGTTCGTGCGCGGCTGACCACGGAAAGCAAAACGGCCTGCACAGGGCAGGCCGTTTTCGGGAGCGGGAGGCTCGGGGCGCTTCAGTTGTGGCTGATGCGGCCGTAGCTGGTGCGCAGCGGATCCACGCCGCCGCCGCCGCTCTTGCCGCTGTCGCTGCTGCGGCCCTGGCCACCGCCAGGACGACCGCGGCCGCGGTTGCGCCCGCCGCGCTCGCTCAGGCTGTCGGTGCCCGTGCGCAGCGGATCGGGTTGGCGCGGCTCGCCGGCGCGCGCGCCGCTGGTGTTGTTGCTGCGGCGCTGCTCGTTGTTGCGACCCTGACCTTGTCCCTGGCCTTGCGCGCGCTGACCCTGGGGTTGGGGTTTGGCCTGCCCTCCGCGCGGCTGGCTCTGTCCACCGCCGTTGCGCTGACCCTGACCCTGGCCGGTTTTGGCGCGTTCGCCCTGGCCAGCCTTGTTGTCACGCATGCGCTGCATCATCTCGCTGCGCGCGTTCTTGGCGGCTGCCGCCATGACTTCGCGGCTCGGCGGCTTGCCGGCGCCACCCCAGATGGTCTGGCGGCCCATGGCGATGGG
>JAGWTL010000254.1 GCA_028869035.1 Burkholderiales bacterium
TGAGGAAGGGCGTGTGCATGATGGGCTCCAGGTCGTACAGGCCGGAGATGGACATGGCCCCCTTGACCAGATCGTCCGGCAGGTCCTTGCCATAGGCCGACCACAGGCAATCCAGCAGCATGGCGGCCAGGTGGCCACCAGCCGAATGGCCCACGACGTAGATACGGCTCGGGTCGCCACCGTACTTCTTCGCATTGCGGTACACCCAGGCCAGGGCCTTGACCATCTGCAGCGTGATGTCCGGAATGGTCACCGCCGGGCACAAGGCATAGTTGGGGATGAAGACGCAGCCGCCCAGGTTCTTGAAGGCCGGAGCGATGAAGGAATGTTCGGACTTGTCCAGCGAACGCCAGTAACCCCCGTGGATGAAGACCACCACGGGTGAACCGGGCCGGGTGCTGGGAAACACATCCAGCATCTCCATGGGACCGTCACCGTAGGCGATGTTGGTCTGGCACAGGTGCGCCTCACGCGCGTCCTCGGAGGCCTCGGCCCAGCGGGCGAAGTGCATGGCGTGCTCGGGCACCAAGGCACGGTTGTTGTACATGCGGTCCAGCCAGGCGGGATCGGGCTTCTTCATGTCAGGGCTCCGGATGAAAGACAATGGTGGGGTTTCGCGGGGATACGGCTATCTTGGCATATCCGCAAACGCGTAGGAGGTAACAAGATGAACATCACCGTGTTGGGAACCGGCAAGATGGGCTATCCCATGGCGCGTCGCCTGTGCGAGGCCGGCCACACTGTGCAGGTCTGGAACCGCTCGCGCGCCAAGGCTGAAGGCCTGGCCGCCCATGGCGCCTCGGTGCACGACACCGCCACCGCCGCCGTGCAGGGCGCCGAGTTTGTCATCACCATGCTGGAGCACGGCCCCGTGGTGGAGCAGGTGCTGTTCGAGACCGGCGTGGCCGGCGCCATGAAACCCGGCACCGTGCTGGTCGACATGTCCTCCATCAAGCCAGCCGAAGCCCGCGCACACGCCGAGCGCCTGGGCGGTATGGGCATCACCCACCTGGACGCCCCCGTCTCGGGTGGCACCCTGGGCGCCGAGGCCGGCACCCTGGCCATCATGGTCGGCGGCAAGCCCACGACCTTCGAACGCGCCAAACCCCTCTTCACCGCCCTGGGCCGCGCCACCCTGGTGGGCCCCAGCGGCAGCGGGCAACTCGCCAAGCTGGCCAACCAGATGATCGTGGGCATCACCATCGGCGCCGTGGCCGAGGCCTTGCTGCTGTGCGAAAAAGGCGGCGCCGACCCGGCCAAGGTCCGCGAAGCCATCAGCGGCGGTTTTGCCGACAGCCGCATCCTGCAGGTGCACGGCCAGCGCATGGTGGAGCGCGACTTCGCCCCGCGCGCCTACATGACCGTGCAGCTCAAGGACATGCGCAATGCCATGGAAACCGCCGCCGGCATGGGTTTCACCGCACCCATCACGGCGCTCCTGGAGCAGTTGTACGCCGAGGGCGTGGACCACGGCCTGAGGGATCTGGACCAGTCCGGCCTGTTCGTGGAACTGGCGCAGCGCAACGGGATGAAGTGACACGCTCTGTGAATCGATGGGAAAGCAGTCTGAGCCAGGGCCTGCTCACACTAATTTCTCAGGTGCGAACGGGGTGCAAACAGCGCCAATCCAGGCGCACTCCTAGCCCAGGCTGGCCGCCTGGGCTAGTAGACTGAATCTGAGAGATCGCCGGCAAGCGGCTGACCAGCGCTGCGGCAGGCAAGGCGCAAAGCACAGACGGGCCCGTAGGCCCGGCGAGCATTTGCAACGCCGCATGGCACAGCGAGGGGCAGACGAGTGCCAGTGAATCTCACGGATTCAGTCTACTAGGGCCTGCTCACACTAATCGCTGGCTTCGTCGTCGAGCTGCAGGTGGCGGGCCACGGCCCGGGCCCGTGCCGCGTGGATGATTTCCCCCACCTTCTTGCCGCTGTGACCCTGGGCCAGGGCATGTTCGGCAATCTCCTGCGTGGGCAGGGCCAGCACGGTCTCCAGCACACCCTGCAGGCGTGTCGCCTGCGGATAGGGCTCCTGCTCCAGGCCCAGGCGGCCGCGCGCGTCGCATTCGCAGGCCAGCAGCACTTCGGCGAAGCGCTGCGGCTTGCGGATGGCATCGCAGCGCTCCAGCAGGCGCAGCAGGGCGGCCGGGCCCAGCGTGCCGCTGCGGTGGATGTTGCCGTGCTCGCGCGCCACCACGTCGGCCAGCTCGCGGCAATCGACGGGCACGCGCAGGCGCTCACACAGGCCCAAGAGCTGCCGCGCGCTGCGCTCCTCGTGACCGATATGGCGCGGCAGCACATCGGCGGGCGTGGTGCCCTTGCCCAGGTCGTGGCCCAGGCAGGCGAAACGCACGGTCAGCGGCGCGTTCAACTGCGCCGCCATGTCCAGCACCATCATCAGGTGCACGCCGGTGTCGATCTCGGGGTGGTGCTGCTCGGGTTGCGGCACACCCCAGAGGCGGTCCACTTCGGGCAGCAGACGTTTCAGCGCGCCGCAGGCACGCAGCACCTCGAACAAACGCGAGGGTTTTTCTTCCATCAGGCCGCGGCCGAGTTCCTGCCAGACGCGTTCGGCCACCAGGTGGTCGACCTCGCCGTCCTCCACCATCTGCCGCATCAGCTCCATGGTTTCGGGGGCCACCGTGAAGTCGGTGAAGCGCGCCGAGAGCCGCGCCACGCGCAGGATGCGCACCGGGTCCTCGCGGAAGGCCGGCGTGACGTGGCGGAACACCTTGCGTTCGATGTCGCGCTGCCCGTGGTAAGGATCGGTCAGCTGCGCGGCATCGAAAGAGCCGTCGGGCCGGCACTGGCTGCTGTGCACGGCGATCGCGTTCACGGTCAGGTCGCGCCGCGCCAGGTCTTCTTCCAGCGTGACCTCGGGCGAGGCGTGCACGGCAAAACCCTTGTAGCCGCGCGCGGTCTTGCGCTCGGTGCGCGCCAGCGCGTATTCCTCTTTGCTCTGGGGATGCAGGAAGACCGGGAAGTCCTTGCCCACGGGCACGAAACCCTGGGCGGCCATCTCCTCGGGCGTGGTTCCCACCACCACCCAGTCGTGGTCCTTCACGGCCAAGCCGAGCAGGGCGTCGCGCACCGCGCCACCCACCATGTAGATCTGCATGGTGGGCAGTTTAGCGTTTCGTTCCCACACCATCATGCCGTTCGGGCTGAGCTTGTCGAAGCCGGCGCTGTGTCGGGGTCAGAAGCCCTTCGACAGGCTCAGGACGAACGGATTTTCAACTCAGGGTGAACGGAACTCAGCGTTTCAGACGGTAGGGCTCTTCGAAGGCGAGGAAATCCTGCTCCTGGCGGGCCTGCTCGATCCAGGCCGCCACACCGGGCAGGGCAGCCACACGCTCCATGTAGGCGGCAATCCCCGGCGGCACGGGCAGGCCGTAGGTCTTCAGGCGCATGCAGACCGGCGCAAAGTAGGCGTCGGCTATGGTGAAGCCGCCGAAGAGCAGGGGCCCGCCGTGCTGTGCCAGCAGCTCACCCCACATGGCCACCAGGCGCTCCACGTCGGCGCGCACGGCCGGCTGGTCGCGCCAGATCAGCGCGCCCACCTCGGGCAGCGAGGCTTCGATGTTCTGCGGACAGTGGCTGCGCAGGGCGCTGAAACCGGCGTGCATCTCGGCGCAGACGCTGCGCGCACGGGCGCGTGCCGCCTTGTCCTGGGGCCACAGCCGCTTCTCGGGGAATTGCTCGGCCAGGTACTCGGCAATCGCCAGCGTGTCCCAGATCACCAGCGCACCGTCGGCCAGCACCGGCACCTTGCCCGCGGGATTGAGGCCGGCCAGGGTCTGCTTGAATTGCGAGCCGGGATCGAAGGCATCGAAGCGCACCAGCACCTCGTCGAACGGGATGCCGGTCTGGCGCAGCAGCACCCAGGGCCGCATGGACCAGGACGAATAGTTCTTGTTGCCGATGTAGAGCTTGCGCATGGGAGCCTCCAGAGGGGGCTCCCATGGTAGCGCCGCAGACCGGTCAGCGGCGGCGGAAGCGGCTGCGCAGACGCAGCAGCGGGTCGCCGTCGCCGAGGTAGCCCGGCGCCACGGTGGCCGGACCGGTGGGCGTGATGCCCAGCGCGGTGAAACCGGGCACACGGCCGGTGGCCACGTTGTCGACCTTCATCGAATCGAGGTTGTCGCGGCTCATCAGGGGCTGGCCCGGAGCCAGCTCCATCATCAGGGCCTGCAGGCGCCCGATGGCCATGGGCAGGGGGACCACAGGGCGTGGCACACCGGCGGCGCGGCCGGCCAGTTGCACCAGTTCCTTGAGCGTGTAGACGGTGGGGCCGCAGAGCTCAAAAGTCTGCCCGATGGTGCGCGTGTCCTGCAGGCTCTGCACCACGGCCTGGGCTACGTCTTCCACCCAGACCGGCTGGAAGCGGGCATGGGCGCCGGCCAGCGGCATCACCGGGAACAGGCGTTGCAGCGCGGCGAAGAGATTCAGGAAACGATCGTCGGCGCCGAAGATCACGCTGGGGCGCAGCACCGTGAGCTGCAGGCCCTGGGCGGCCGCGGCCTGCAGGGCCGCTTCGCCGCGTGACTTGCTGCGCAGATAAAGCGAGGGGGCGCTAGCTGCGGTGGCCGGCTCGGCGCCCAGGGCGCCGATGTGCACCAGGCGTTTCACGCCGGTGCCCAGGCAGGCG
>JAGWTL010000255.1 GCA_028869035.1 Burkholderiales bacterium
CCACAGAGTTCAGAACACCAGACTCTTTGGTCCAGCAACCGATCAGCCGGGCATAGCGGGTGATGATGTGCAGGCCGCTGTCTTGGTAAATTCGCAGGAACTCGGGCGCTTTGCCCGCCTGAACTTGATAGGTACGCATCTCGAGAATCATGTTCCACCACCTGTATAGAGAATTCGGGTCGGCGGCGCCAGCCGAAGCATCACGCCCCTAAAATTCGTCAATTGACGAATTATTTTGCCACCAAAGCCCGCGGGCTGTGTAGACTGCGCCGGAACCCCGCATGAAAGCCAAATCCGACCTCCTGACCGCTGCGCGCCAGAAGCCGGCCGATGCGGCGCCCCCACGCGTGGGGCGCCGCGCCACAGTGCGCATGCCCGCGACCGAGCGACGGGAGCAGATCCTCAACAAGGCCTTCGATTTTTTCTCGGAATACGGTCTCACCGCGCAGACGCGAGCGCTGGCCGAGGCCTGCGGGGTGTCACAACGCCTGCTCTACAGCGTCTTCCCGAGCAAATCAGCTTTGCTCAGCGCCGTGTACGAGGCTGAGATCGCCGGTGTATTTAAGGCCGTCTGGTTTGTTCAACTGCGTGATCGCAGCAAGCCTATGGAACAGCGTCTCAACGCCTTCTACCGTGAATACTACGACGCCGTGCTGACTCGGCGCTGGATGCGACTGTTTCTCTATGCGTCACTGGCCGAAGTCGAGATGGCGTCCACCTACATCTCCTCGATCATCATGCAGTTGCTCGACACCGTGATCGAGGAAGCAGCCCATGAAGCCGCCCTGGCCCTGCCGTTGGATCGGGCGGAGCGACAGGAAATTGCCTGGATATTGCATGGTGCCGTCTCCCATCTGGCAATACGGCGGCACATCTATCACAATGATTCGGCGATTCGGGTCGAGCGCGTCATTGACCTGCAAGTACGCTCGTTCCTGGCCGGGTTGCCGCCACTTTTGTTGGCTGACGCGGCTCAACGCAAATAGGTTCGAAGCCAATCGCCGCACAAACGCACTGCGGTATTGGCCTCCTCGATCACACCACCCATGCCCAGAAAACCATGCATCTGGCGCTCGAAGCACACATATTGCACCGCATTGCCCGCGGCGGAAAGACTGTCGGCGTAAAGACGCCCCTCGTCTCGCAGCGGATCGAAACCAGCGGCTAGAACCAGCGTCGCTGGCAAGTCGGCCAGGGAGGCGGCTCGCAAGGGTGAGGCCCGCCAATCGACGTATTCCTCCGTATCGGCCAGATAGTGCGCTCTAAAGTAATGCATATCGGCCTCGGACAGCACGTAACCTTCAGCACACTCACGATAAGAAGCGGTACCCCCACACACATCCGTGACGGGATAAGCCAGCATCTGCGCCGCCAGTCGGGGCTGCGGAGCATCGCGCAAAGCCAAAGCGACTGCGGCAGCCAGATTGGCGCCGGCACTGTCACCACCGACCGCCATGCGTCCGGCGTCGATAGAGAGTTTCGGCGCCTGTTGCGCCAGCCATTGCGCAGCCGCACAGGCGTCCTCGAATGCCGCCGGGAAGCGGTGCTCTGGCGCCAGCCGGTAGTCCACAGAAAACACGGCACAGCGAACCTGCAGGCACCAGATGCGACACAGCACGTCGTGCGTATCCCGGTCGCCTACCACCCAGCCACCTCCATGGAAGAAGACCAGCGCCGGCAAAATCTCCGCCGGCGCACATGCTGACGGCCGGTATTCGCGCACCGGGATCAGGCCTGCGGCCCCCGGCACTGTCAACTCACGGCACACCACCTCCACCGGCGGCACTGGCTGCGTGGGCAAACGCCCCGCCCGGTAGGCTGCCCGCGCCGCCACAGGCGGCATGCTGCTCAGCGGCTTGGCGCCCTGCGCCCGCGCGCGATCCAATACGGCTTGCGCCTGGGGATCGAGCTGGAACATGGGCTGCATCTTTCAGGGATCCTTCCCGTCAACGACCTGTACGGGCCGCCTGCAAAGCGTCGCGGGTCTCGACCGCCACCAGTCGCGCGGCGGCCGCAAAGTCGGCGCCGCTCGAAGCATAAAGCACAGCCCGCGAGGAACTCACGACGATGGGCGCCGTGGTCTCGCCGCCGCTGGCGCGCCAGCCGGCCTTGACCGTGGCCACGGCGTCACCGCCCTGCGCGCCCACACCGGGAATCAGCAGGGGCATGGTGGGGGCCACAGCTCGCACCCGCTCGATCTCCGCCGGATAGGTGGCGCCCACCACCAGACCCAGTTGGCCGTTGGTGTTCCAGGGGCCCTGGGCCAGGCGTGCGATGTGCTCGTACACCAGCGGCTCGCCCGGCACGCTCGCCAGACGCTGGGCCTGCAGGTCGTCACCGCCCGGGTTGGAGGTGCGGCACAGCAGGAAGGCGCCCTTGCCGCGGTACTTGAGGTAGGGCTGGATGGAATCGAAGCCCATGAAGGGCGAGAGCGTCACGGCGTCGGCGCCGTAGCGTTCGAAGGCCTCCTTCGCGTACTGCTCGGCCGTGCTGCCGATGTCACCGCGTTTGGCGTCCAGGATGACCGGCACATTGGGTGAGACACGGCGCAGATGGGCCATCAGCTTTTCGAGCTGGTCTTCGGCGCGGTGCGCAGCGAAGTAGGCGATCTGCGGTTTCCAGGCGATCACCTGATCGGCCGTGGCCTCGACAATGGCGGCGCAGAAATCGTAGATCTTGGTGGCGTCTCCCTTGAGCGCGCCGGGAAAGCGGGCCGGCTCCGGGTCCAGGCCCACGCAGAGCATGGAATTGTTTTGGCGCTCGGCCGCGCGCAGCATCTCGAGGAAGGTCATGCCCGTTATTGTAAGAAAGGGCCCCAAGGGCTCGTTGTTCAGAGATCGAGCACCAGCTGCGGTGTTTTGGAGCGCGAGCAGCAAGGCGTGAACTGGTCGTTGGCGGCCTGTTCCTCGGGGGTGAGGTAGCTGTCCTTGTGGTCGGGCACGCCTTCGAGCACGCGCGTGAGGCAGGTGCCGCAGACGCCCTGCTCGCAGGAGATCATGATGTCCACACCGGCCGCGGCCAGGGCCTGGGTCACGCTCTGGTCCTTGGGAACCATGATGATGCGGCCCGAGCTGGCAAGCTTGATCTCGAAACTGGCGTCACTCTCGGACCTGGCCACCTCGGCGCCGAAGAACTCGTAGTGAATCTGGGCCTCAGGCCAGCCGCTGCTGCGCGCCGTGTTCAGCACCGCGTCCATGAAACCCTTGGGGCCGCAGACGTAGAGGTGGGTGCCGGCCTGCGGCTTGGCGAACAGGACTTTCAGGTCCAGCTTTTGCGCCGCATCACCGTTGTCGTAATGGAAGTGCACACGACCGGAGAACGTCGACGCCGCGATGCGACCGCGAAAGGCCGTGCGTTCCGGCGCGCGCGTGGCGTAGTGCAAGGCAAAGTCTGCCCCCGTCATGGCCAGGCGCTCGGCCATGCACAGGATGGGCGTGACGCCGATGCCACCGGCCAGCAACAGGTGTTTCTTCGCCTCGTGGGCCAGGCCAAAGTGGTTGCGCGGCGCGCTGATGGTCAGCACATCACCTTCCTGCAAGCTGTCGTGCACGGCCACTGAGCCACCGCGCGAGGACGGGTCGCGCAGCACACCGATCAGGTAACGGTGCGTTTCGGTCGGGTCGTTGCACAGGGAGTACTGGCGGGTGATGCCCTGGGGCAGCATCACGTCCACATGCGAGCCGGCCGAGAAGGCTGGCAGCGCGCGGCCGTCGGTTGCCACCAGTTCCAGGGTGACGATGTCCAGCGCTTCCTGCGCCTTGCGCGCCACGCGCACCAGCAATGTCGGAGCGGTGCTCATAAAGGTCCTCAGGTGTTGGCTGCTTGCTCGGCCGCCAGGATGCGGTCGATGATCTTGCGCGACTGTACGCCACCGGCGTCGATGTTGAGCATGAGCAGCTGGCGCTCGGGCCAGGTCAGCAGGTTCTGCTGCTGGCGCTCGAGCATCTCCAGGTCTTCGGCAAAGATCTTGCCCTGGCCTTCGCGGATGGCGGCGGTCAACGCCTTGTCCTTGGGGTTGAACTTGCGCGCCATGCCCCAGAAATAGTGGATGGAGGTTTCGGTCTCGGGGGTGATGAAGTCCACCACCACGCTGTAGGCCTTCTTGTCGTTGGGCGCATCGTAGCCGCCCTGGCCCTGCAGGGCCACCCCCACCTCGATCATCACGTGGCTGGGCGGCGTGAAGCGGCAGATCTGCCAGCGATCGACCAGCTGATCATCGGGCAGCTGGTTGCCGCGCAACGCGGCTTTCCAGAAGGGCGGGGGCTCGATGCCGCTCATGAAACGGCTGGTCACGACCCTATCGCCCTCGACCGTGGTCTTGCAGGGCGTCTCGTCGATCTCCTTCTGCCCGATGGACGTGGCGTGCACATAGGTTTCGTGGGTCAGGTCCATCAGGTTGTCGATCATCAGCCGGTAATCGCAGGCGATGTGGTACAGGCCGCCGCCATAGGCCCACTCGGGGTGGTCGTACCACTCGAGCACGGGGATCCTGGCCTCGTCGGCCTGCGCCGCATCACCGGGCCAGACCCAGATGAAGCCGTAGCGCTCGACCACGGGGTAGGCCTTGATGGCCGGGAAACCGCGCACGCGCTGGCCCGGCATGTGCACGACCTTGCCGTCACA
>JAGWTL010000256.1 GCA_028869035.1 Burkholderiales bacterium
TGTAAAAAAGCCCCGGCTCGGCGGGGCTCGCAAGAGGTCAGGTGACGACGGCGCCTCCATCGCGGCGCCGTTCGACCAGGGTGGCCGTAGCGCCGTCACCCTGGGTATTGAAGAAGATGAAGCGCCGGTCCGGCGTGCCCACGATGCTGGACCGCAGGGAGGTCCGCCCCCCGGCGCGGGCCAGCGCTGCCACGGCCAGCGTGCGTGCGCGCAGGTCGTCGGGCACGACCAGCCAGCGCCCCTGGCGCTCCAGGATCTCGATGGCACCATGCAGTTCACCCTGATCCACGAACAGGACCAGCACCCCGTGACGGGGATTGCCGCCCAGCGGCTGGAACAGCAGGCCGGCGGCGCGCTGCCCGGGGCTCAGCGTCCACCGATACAGCAGCTGGGTGTGCCCGGGCTGCCACAGCCCCCCGTCGCCCTGGCAAGCAGGCAAACAGCCGGCATTGCGCAGGCGGCCGACCTCCATGCCCCTGGCCGGTCCGGGCCCGAGGTCACCGGGTTCGTGGGAGTTGAAGCTTGCGGCTGCGTTCATGCATGTCAGTGTGCTCAGCCTTCATGACGCCTCCATGGCTGCGTCATGACAAATGCATGACATCGATCTTCAGGTTTGGAGGGGTCTTCTATTTTCAATATTTAAAGTATTATTGAAATATGAGAAAAACCAAACCCACCGAAACCGAGGTTCTGCGCTCGCTGGCCGCGCTGGCCCAGGCCCAGCGCCTGCGCGCCTTCCGCGCGCTGGTTACGGCCGGCCCCGAAGGCCTGACACCGGGTGTGCTGGCCGAGCAGCTGGACATCAGTCCCAGCGCCCTCTCCTTCCACCTCAAGGAATTGATGCATGCGGGCCTGGCCGGCAGCCAGCCCGATGGCCGGCGCCTGATCTACCGCGCCAACTTCGCCCAAATGGACGCCCTGCTGGGCTACCTGACCGAGCACTGCTGCCAGGGCGCTGCCTGCGAGGTCAGCCCCAAGCGCGGCAAAAAGGCCCCCTGCGCCAGCTGCTGATTGCCTTTGCCCATTTTTCAAGGAGCAACCCATGAAACGCTTCCACGTCCACCTTCATGTCGAAAACCTCACGAAAAACATCGCCTTCTATTCGGCCATGTTCGGGCAGACGCCGGCACGCACCGAAAGCGATTACGCCAAGTGGATGCTGCAGGACCCGCCCGTGAATTTCGCCATCTCCACGCGTGGCGACCAGCCGGGCGTCGATCACCTGGGTATCCAGGTCGAGTCCAACGAGGAGCTGCAGGCCCTCAAGGCCCAGGCCACCGAAGCCGACATGACCCTGCTTGATGAGGGCGAGACCAGTTGCTGCTATGCGCGCAGCGACAAGTACTGGCTGACCGATCCCCAGGGCATCGCCTGGGAGCAGTTCCGCACCCTGGACAGCATTCCGGTCTTCAGCCAGAAAGCCAAGGCCAACCCGCACGCAGCCGCCTGCTGCGCCTCCAGCGCTCGCCCGGTCGCTCAAGGTGCCAAGGCTTGCTGCTAAATATTGCCGATCCCACTTCAAAACCATGAACACCAAGACACCCCTGAACGTCCTCTTCCTCTGCACCCATAACTCGGCGCGCAGCATCCTGGCGGAAGCCACACTCAACCACATCGGGGGCGGCCGTTTCAAGGCCTGGTCCGCCGGCAGCAGCCCGCGCGAGAACCAGCAGCCCAACCCGCTGGGACTCCAGGCTCTGCAGGCTGTCGGCATCGACACCTCGGGCCTGCGCAGCAAAAACTGGGATGAATTCGCCGGCGCCAACGCGCCGCGGATGGACCTGATCATCACGGTCTGCGACAACGCCGCAGGCGAGGTATGCCCCATCTGGCCCGGCCACCCGGCCACCGCCCACTGGGGTTACGCCGACCCGTCCGAAGTGCAGGGCACGCAGGAACAGAAACTCGAAGCCTTTCGCCAGACCCTGCTGTCCATCCGCCGCCGCCTGGACCTGCTGGTCAACCTGCCTCAGGACAAGCTGGCGCAGCAACTGATCCAGCACACGGCGCGCGAACTGGGACGTACATGAGCGCAGGCATGCAGAAGGTTTTAGCCGAATTCATCGGCACGGCGATGCTGCTCTGTGCTGTCATCGGCTCGGGCATCATGGCCGAGCGCCTGGCCGATGGGAACGTGGCCGTGGCCCTGCTGGCGAACACGCTGGCCACCGTCTTTGCGCTTTACGTGCTGATCGAAACACTGGGGCCTGTCAGCGGCGCGCATTTCAACCCGCTGGTCACGCTGCTGGCCGGGCCGCGCACGCTGGCCACACTCCAGGTCATCCTCGCGCAGTTGCTGGGGGCCGTGGCCGGGGCCTGGCTGGCCCACGCCATGTTCGGCCTGGAGATCGTGCAGACCAGCAGCAAGCTGCGCACGGGCGTCGGCCTGTGGCTGGCCGAGACCGTGGCCACGGCCGGGCTGGTGTTCGTGATCCTGCGCGCGCCCGCGGGCAAAGCCGCCGCGCTCGTGGCCTGCTACATCGGCGCAGCCTACTGGTTCACGGCCAGCACCTCGTTTGCCAACCCCGCCGCCGTGCTGGGTCGTATGCTGAGCGACAGTTTTGCGGGCATCGCCCCGTCCAGCGCCCCGGCTTTCGTGGCCGCCCAATGTCTGGGGGCCTGGCTGGGCCTGCAGCTGGCCCACGCCCTGCGCAGCCCTGCAGACTGAAGCTCAGGGCTTGAGGGTCGAGGCCAGGCGCTCGGCGCAGGCCCGGGCCTGCGCGGCATCACGCGCTTCCACCATCACGCGCACCAGGGGCTCGGTGCCGCTGGGACGGATGAGCACACGGCCTGCCTGACCCAGCTCCGCTTCGACAGCCTTGGTTTCGGCACTCAGCCGCGTATTGGCCTTCCAGTCCTGGCCGGGCTGCAGACGCACATTGATGAGGGTCTGCGGAAACAATGTGACGTCGGCCAGGAGCTGGGCCATGCCCTGCCCGCTGCGCACGCAGGTCTGCAACACCTGCAGGGCCGAAACCAGGCCGTCCCCCGTGGTCTGCTTGTCCAGCGCCAGCAGATGGCCCGAGCCTTCGCCGCCCAGCAACCACTTGTGCCTGTTCAGTTCCTCCAGCACATAACGGTCGCCGACCTTGGCGCGCACGAACTGCACACCACGTTTCTTCAGCGCCACTTCCACCGCCATATTGGTCATGAGCGTGCCCACGACACCGGGCACATGCTCGTCACGGCCCAGCCGGTCGTCCACCATCAGGTAGAGCAGTTCGTCACCGTTGTACAGGCGGCCCGTGGCGTCAACCATCATCAGGCGGTCGGCGTCGCCGTCGAGCGCCACGCCGTAGTCGGCCTGGTGGGCCTTGACGGCTGCCACCAGGGCTTCCGTATGCGTAGCTCCGACCTCGTGGTTGATGTTCAGGCCATCGGGTGCGCAGCCGATCGCCACCACCTCGGCGCCCAGCTCGTGAAAGACCTTGGGGGCGATCTGGTAGGCCGCACCATGCGCGGCATCCACGACGATCTTCAGGCCCTTGAGCGTCAGGTCGGTCGAGAAGGTGCTTTTGCAGAACTCGATGTAACGACCGGCCGCATCATCGAGCCGGCGTGCGCGGCCCAGGCTGGCCGAGTCCGCCCAGACCGGCGGCTCGTCCACCGCGGCTTCCACAGCCAGCTCCCACGCATCGGGCAGCTTGCTGCCCTGGGCGCTGAAGAACTTGATGCCGTTGTCCGGGTAGGCGTTGTGGCTGGCGCTGATGACCACACCCAGCGAGGCGCGCTGCGCGCGCGTCAGATAGGCCACGCCGGGGGTCGGCAGGGGACCCAGCAGCACCACCTCCACCCCAGCGGAGTTGAAGCCCGACTCCAGCGCGCTTTCCAGCATGTAGCCCGAGATGCGCGTGTCCTTGCCGATCAGCACCACGGGCTTGTCTTCCGTGCGCTTGAGCACGCGGCCCACCGCATGCGCCAGGCGCAGCACGAAGTCGGGCGTGATGGGGGACTGCCCCACTGTGCCGCGAATGCCGTCGGTGCCGAAGTATTTCCTGCTCATGGACCTGTCCCCTTGAATTCCGTTTTTTGATCGATGCTATTTATTTTATAGCTGTCAGCACCTTCAGCACCTTCAGCGCCTGCACGGTTTCCCGCACATCGTGCACCCGCACGATGGCCGCGCCCCGCTCCACCGCCAGCAGCGCCGCCGCGATGCTGGGCGCCAGACGCTCGTTCTGACCGGCCGGCGGTGTGCTGCCCGGCGGCGGGCCGGCCACGGCGCCCAGAGAAGACTTGCGCGACCAGCCGGCCAGCAGAGGATAACCGGCCGCCAGCAGATCGCCCTGGCGCGCCAGCAGCGAGAAGTTCTGCGCCACCGTCTTGCCGAAACCTATGCCGGGGTCGAGCACCATGCGCTCCCGGGCCACCCCGAGGGACAACAGCTCCTGCGCCGCCTGCTGCAGGAAAGCCGACACGGCCGGCAGTATCTCGCCCTCCATGGGGCGGATCTGCATGGTGCTCGGCTCGCCATGCATGTGCATGAGGCAGACGCCGCAATTCGGGTGATGGGCCACGACCTGCCGGCCGTCCAGGGGATCGGCCGCGTCCTGCCAGCGCAGGGCCCAGATGTCGTTGACGATGTCGGCCCCCAGGTCGAGCACGGTCCGCATGACCT
>JAGWTL010000257.1 GCA_028869035.1 Burkholderiales bacterium
GCCGGGCCGCTGGCGTTGCCCCCTGCAAGGGGCTGAGGCCTGCGGCTCCGAGCCTGCCTGCACAGGCTCGGACAGACCGAAGAGCCTGAGCCTCTGGCGAAGGTGCCGGGCATGGAGCGACACGCAGTGCGCGCAGCCTGGGGGTGTGCAACATTTCTAGGCGTCCTCCCGGATCTGGCGACCGGTCATTTTAAGGAACAGGTCCTCCAGGTTCGCGGGCCGATGAAGGCTGCGCAGCGTGTGCTCGTGCGCCAGGGCCTGCATCAGGGGCGCGGCATCTTTTGTATAGAAAAACACCGTCTCGCCGCTGACCTCGACCCGGCTGGCCAGGGCGCGCAGAGGGCCTGTGCTCAGGGCCTGGGCCTGACCGTCGAGATTGGCGCCATAGACCTCGACCACGTCGGGCTCCAGGTGTCGGGCGATCAAGTCCCGCGGCGTGCCCTCGGCGATCTTGCGGCCGTGGTCGATGACCAGCAGACGGTCGCACAGGCGCTCGGCCTCGTCCATGAAGTGGGTGGTGAGCAGGATGGACTTGCCCTGCTGCAGCAGCTGTTGCAGGCGCTCCCACATCAGGTGGCGGGCCTGCGGGTCCAGGCCGGTGGTGGGCTCGTCCAGCAGCAGCAGGCGCGGGTCGTTCACCAGCGCACGGGCCAGGCTGAGCCGGCGGCGCATGCCGCCCGAGAGCTGGCCGGGTTTGGCGTCGGCCTTGTGCGAAAGCGCGGCGAACTCCAGCAGACCGGGGATGCGGGCACGGATGTCCGCCGTCTTCATACCGAAATAACGGCCGAAGACCAGCAGGTTCTCGGCGCAGCTGAAATCGGGGTCGAGGGAATCGAACTGGGTCACCACGCCCACCTGGGTCTTGATGGCATGGGCATCCTGCGGCATGCGCAGGCCGAAGGCTTGCACATGGCCGCTGTCAGGCCTGCTCAGGCCCAGGCACATGCGCAGGGTGGTGGTCTTGCCGGCGCCGTTGGGCCCGATGACGCCCAGGCATTCGCCGGGGTGGATGGCGAAACTCAGGTCATCGACGACCGTGGCCTCGCCGTAGCGTTTGACCAGTTGATGGCATTCGAGAAAGGCGTCGGACATGGCCGCCATTCTGGCACGCATGACGCGCTGTGCGCATGACCTCGCACCGAAGGTGCATCGATGACGCGGGCTACGCCCGCATGACTCGAATCATGGCGCCTGCGGCGCTGTCATTGATGTCGCGTAGCGACGAAGTCATGCGCACAGCGCGTCATCCATCGAGCCAGCGCACCGAGCCCCGATAGGCGTGCCAGCTGGCGTGCCCCAGCCAGGGGCCGACGAGCAGCAGCCCCAGGCCCCAGGGGATGAAGGCCAGCGCCACCAGGGAGGTGATGAGCGCGCCCCAGAGCAACAGCACCGGCAGGTTGCCGAAGAAGACCTGCAGGCTGGTCAGCGCGGCCGAGATCGCATCGGTGTCGCGGTCCAGGATCATGGGGATGGAAACCACCGAGCTGGCGAAGACCAGGCCGGCAAAGGCGCCACCCACCACCAGGTAGGCCGCAATGAACTCCCAGTTCTCGGGGTTGAAGATGGCCTGCAGCACACCCGCCGTGGACGGCATGCCGGTGTTGAAGAAGACCGCGAACACCACCAGCGAGGCGCGCCCCCAGAGCAGCTCCAGCACGACGAGGACCAGCACCAGCAGGCCCATGCTGCCGATGCGCGCGTCCCAGCAGGTCAGGGAGCTGCCGAGGTCGGGTGCCAGGCCCCGCTCGCGCCGCCGGCTCACCTCGTAGAGGCCCAGAGCCAGGAAGGGGCCGACCAGCAGGCAGCCCGAGAGCAGGGACATGGTGTATTCGGGCAGATGGCGGAACACCGCGCCCAGGGTCAGGGCCATGCCCCAGAAGCACAGGCCGTAGAACAGCGCGATGCCCAGCTCGGCCCGCATGTCCTGCCAGCCGCGGGCCAGCCAGCGGAAGGGGTCGGCAAAGCCCAGGGCCACGATCTCGCGCCGGGGCCCCACCGGGGGCGGCGGCACATAGGGATTCGGGTTGACGGGAAGCTCCTTGCCCGCGCCGGGCATGGGGGTCTGGCTCATGGAAGACAAGGCTAGCCAGGGTGGCGCGGCCCGGCTAGTCAGGAAAACCCGGGACCGCAGGCATCTCAGCGCAGCGCGAGCAGGGCCTGCGCCAGGTCGGCCTGCAGATCGGCGGCCGCTTCGAGCCCCGTGGAGAAGCGCACCAGCGTGCCCGGCGCCAGATGGGCCGGCCGGGGCTGGCGCATGCTGTCCAGATCGTAGGGTACGGCCAGGCTGATGGGCCCGCCCCAGCTGTATCCCAGCTTGAAGAGGCGCAGCGCGTCGCAGAAGGCGTCCACCTGCGCGGGGCGGTAACGCGCGTCGAAGACCACGCTGAACAGGCCGGCCGCCCGGCCCTCCTCCGCGCCACACAAGGTCTTCCATGCGGCATGGCCCGGCGAATCCGGCAGCGCCGGATGCAGGACCTGGGCGAACTCTGCACAGCCCTGGCACCAGGCCGCCAAGGCCCGCGCCGTACGGTCGTGTTCCCGGTAGCGCAGGGCCAGGCTGGGCAGCGAGCGCAAGACGGCCTCCACGTCGTTCATGCCCACGCCCAGGCCCAGGCGCATATGGGTGAGCTTGAGGCGGATGTGCAGGCCGGGGTCGCGCGTGACGATGGAGCCCATGAGCACGTCGCCGCCGCCACTGGGGTATTTGGTGAGGGCCTGGATCGTGAGGTCCACGCCCAGCCCCCGACCCAAGTCAAAGGCGTTGAAGGCCAGACCGGCGCCCCAGGTGTTGTCCAGCGCGCTGAGCACGCCGGCCCCACCGTTGGCATTTCGGCAGACTCGCAACTGCTCACGCAGGTCCGGAAACTCCAGCGTGACCGAGCCGGCGGCTTCGAGCCAGACCAGTTTTGTTTTCGGGCCGATGCGCCGCGCCAGATCCTGCGGGTCCAGCGGGTCGTAGTACTGGTGCGTGATGCCCCAGTCTTTCAGCTCCCCCTGGGCCAGGGCCTTGTTGGGGCCGTAGGCGTTGTCGGGGATCAGCACCTCGTCGCCGCTTTGCAGCAGCGAGAGGGCCACGGTGGCGATGGCGGCCAGGCCGCTGGGCGCCAGCAGGCACTGGGCGCCGCCTTCAAGCGCACACAGGCGCTCCTCCAGCAGGTAGCTGGTGGGTGTGCCATGCAGGCCATAGGTGTAGCCGGTCTTGTCCTTCCACTCGCGGCTGCGCATGGCGGCCACATTGGGGAAAAAGACGGTCGAGGCCTTGAACACGCCGGGCTGCGGTGCGGCAAAGCCCTCGGGGGGAACGTAGGGGTGGTGGATGAGGCCGGTGGTCTTGTCGCTCATGTCATTGCCTTGGGTTTCAAGGTAAGCAGAGGATAGCGCGAGACAGCCGACAGAGAGGACTTATTCGTGGGCACCCGCGGAACCGGCTTCGCCGGGCCGCTGGGTGCGCCCCCTTGAGGGGGGTGGCGAAGCGAACGAAGGGAGCGGAGCCTGGGGGTGCTTCAGACTTTCCACTTCGCCAGCACATCGGCGATGTGCATGCGGTCGTAGACCTCAAAAGGCTGGTGGATCCAGGGGTTGGTGGGCAGGTAATCCACCGAATAATCCGGCTGGAAGGTCGACACGCCCTTGGTCCAGATCACGGCCGTGCGCAGATCGGTGATGGGTGGGTAGTTGTCGCGCAGCATGCGCACCACGGCCTGCAGGGTGTGGCCGGAATCGGCCAGGTCGTCCACCAGCAGCACACGGCCGGCGATCTCGCCCTGGGGCGTGGTGATGTACTTGGCGATGTCCAGGTGGCCCTGCTCGGTGCCGGCATTGGCCCGGTAGGAACTGGTGGACATGATGGCCAGGGGCTTCTCGAAGATGCGCGAGAGGATGTCACCGGGGCGCATGCCGCCACGGGCCAGGCACAGGATGGTGTCGAACTGCCAGCCCGACTGGTGGATCTTGAGCGCGAGCTTTTCGATGAGGTTGTGGTACTCGTCGTAGCTCACATACAGGTGCTTGCCGTCTTCGGTCAACATGGGGGGATCTCCGCTAAACAGTTTGGAATGGATCAGGCCAGAAAGGGGTGGTGCATCAGGATCGTGTGGTCACGGTCCGGGCTGGTGGACACCATGTGGATCGGCACACCGGTCACCTGCTCGATGCGCTGCAGGTACAGGCGGGCGTTGGTCGGCAGCTGGTCGAACTGGGTCACGCCCACGGTCGAATCGCTCCAGCCTTCGATGGTTTCGTAGATGGGCTCGCAACGGGCGATCTCGTCGGCGCCCATGGGCAGGATGTCGATCGTCTCACCATCCAGCTTGTAGCCGGTGCACAGCTTGAGCTCCTTCAGGCCGTCAAGCACATCCAGCTTGGTGATGCACAGGCCCGAGAGGCCGTTGACCTGGGCGCTGCGCTTGAGCAGCGCGGCGTCAAACCAGCCGCAACGGCGGGAACGCCCGGTGGTCACACCCTTTTCGGCCCCCACGGTCGACATGTGGTACCCAGGGGTACCCGGTTTTTCCCACTCGAGCTCGGTCGGGAACGGACCACCGCCCACGCGGGTGCAGTAGGCCTTGGTGATGCCCAGCACATAGTGCAGCATGCCCGGGCCCACGCC
>JAGWTL010000258.1 GCA_028869035.1 Burkholderiales bacterium
TCGGCGCGCCCGAAGGTGAAGCGCGGCTGACCGGTCTGCAGGTCTATACCCACCAGACCGCAGAGCAGACCGGCACTCAGGCTCAACAGGCCGCGCAACACGGAACTGCCCAGCACCGCCGACACGGCCACCAGGGACAGCACCATGAGGGCGAAGTATTCCGCCGGGCCGAAGGCCAGGGCCGCCTCCACCACCCAGGGGGCGAAGAAGGTCAGCGCCAGCGTGCCGATGGTGCCCGCCACGAAGCTGCCGATGGCCGCCGTGGCCAGGGCCTGGCCCGCGCGCCCGCGCCGCGCCATCTTATTGCCTTCCAGCGCTGTCACCACCGCGCCCGACTCGCCCGGGGTGTTGAGCAGGATGGAGGTGGTGGAGCCGCCGTAAGCCGCGCCGTAGTAGATACCGGCGAACATCACGAACATGCTGGTGGCCGGCACCTGGTAGGTCAGGGGCAGCAGCAGGGCGATGGTCAGCGCGGGGCTGATGCCCGGCAAGACCCCCACCAGGGTGCCGATCAGGCAGCCCGCAAAGCCCCACATCAGGGTCAGGGGTTGCAGGGCGCTGCCGAAACCGGTCAGCAGGGCGTCAAAGGCTTGCATGCTCGCTCCACTCGCAAGGTCAGGAAATCAGAAAGGCCATTGCAGCGCCGGCCCCAGGCCGATGCCCAGCAACTGGGCAAACACCAGCCAGAAAATGGTCGCGATGGCACCGCAGACCAGCGCAGAACGCCAGCCCAGCGGTGCGTCGAAGGCCCGCGCCACGCCCATGCCGCAGAGCGCGGCCGGCAGCACAAAACCCAGGGGCCCCACCAGGGCCATGAAGACGACGCCACCGCCCAGCAGGCTGGCCAGCCGCCGGCCGCTGCCGGGCAGAGGCTCCTGGTCGGGCGTGTGGCTCACGTCGACCTGCCGGCCCCGCCAGGCGCTCACGCCGTAGAGCAGGGCCAGCACAGCCAGCCCCCCCACCACCACGGCCGGGGCCAGCACCGGCCCGACCGTCATCTGCATCAGGGACTCGGGAATGACCGTCACCTGCCAGACGGCCGCAGCAGCGATGGCGAGCAGCAGGACAGCCAGGCGCAGCGGCGTCATAGAGAAGCCCCCGTGCTTCGCACTGCGGCGCGAGTCCCCTTCGGAGCGGCCGTGCGGGGGCTCACTGGGTAACCTCCATGCTGCGCATTGCGGTGCGAGCGCCTTCGGACGGCCGGGCGGCGCTCATGCCAGCCCCAGGTCCTTCATGACCTCCTCGGTGTCACGGATATTGGCTTCGATCTCGCGCTCGAAAGACTGGGCGACCAGAAACACATCGGTCCACTTGCGCGTCTCCAGTTCCTTGCGCCAGGGCTCGGAGGCATGCACCTTGCTCATGAAGTCCACCAGCAGATCACGCTGCGCCGCATTGATGCCCGGGGGCGCGAACACCCCGCGCCAGTTGGCCGCGGTGACCCGCACACCCAGCTCGCTCAGGGTGGGCACGTCCACGCCCGGGATGCGGCGGTTGCCCGAAACGGCCAGGGGTACGAGTCGACCGGCCTTGATCTGCTCCTCGAACTCGGAGTAGCCCGAAATCCCCGCCACCACCTGCCCGCCCAGCAGGGCCGCATTGGCAGGACCGCCACCGGAGAAGGCCACATAGGCCGCGTCGCGGGGGTTGCGGCCCAGGGCCTTGATGATGAGGCCCAGCAGCACATGGTCGGTGCCGCCGGCGCTGCCGCCAGCCACCGAAACGGCCTTGGGGCCGGCCTTGATCGCGGCTTCCAGGTCCTTCCAGGTCTTGATCTTGCCGCCGGCCGGTACGGCCACCACACCCGCCTCTTCGGTCAGGCGCGCGATCGGTGTCACGTTGCGCATGGTGACCGGGCTCTTGTTCGCGATGGCCGCGCCCACCATCACCGAACCACCGACCATCAGGCTGTTGCCCTGGCCCTTGCGCTGGTTCACGTAACGGGGCAGGCCCACCATGCCGCCAGCGCCGGCCACGTTCTCGAAGGCCATATTGCCCACCAGACCGGCCGCCTTGGCCGCGCGTTCAATAGCGCGGGCCGTGCCGTCCCAGCCACCGCCAGGCGCAGCCGGCACGAACATGTTGAGGGTATCGAACAGGGGCTTGCCCTGGGCCCAGACCGGTAAGGCCAGAGCCGCACCTGCAGCAGCACCCAGACCCAGAAACTCACGTTTGTTCATCTGCATCGCCATCTCCTGTGTAAGAATGAAATCGCAGGCCCAAGCCTGACCCGAGGAATTCTGGCCCCCGCCCCGGCGCGCGGCTTTCAAACAGCTGTCAATCCGGCTCAGTGAATACCCTGACACCCCCGTGAACACGCCCACCGCCCACATCCTGCTGGTCGAGGACACCCCCGACCTTGCGCTCTGGCTGGGCGCCGCCCTGCGCCAGGCGGGTATGAACGTGAGCTTTGCACGCGATGGGCACGAGGCCCTGGCGCAACTGCCGACCGGGCATGGCTTTGACGCCGTGCTGCTGGACCTGCAACTCCCCGGCCTCGACGGCCTGTCCGTGCTGCAAAAGCTGCGCGAGCGCGGCGACCCCGTGCCGGTGCTGGTGCTCACGGCCCGCGCCAGCGTACCCGACCGCGTGCTGGGCCTGAACCTGGGCGCGGACGACTACCTGCCCAAGCCCTTTGACCTGAGTGAGCTGGAAGCCCGGCTGCAGGCCCTGCTGCGCCGGCCCGGTCGCACGAAAAACGCCCACCTGCGCCTGGGGCCCCTGGAGATGGACCGTCAATCGGGCCAGGTCAGCCTGTTTGAGCAGACCCTGGCGCTGACGCCCCGGGAATCGGCCGCCCTGCGGGTACTGCTGGAAGCCCCGCAGCGGACCGTGAGCAAGGAGGATCTGCACCGCACCGTTTTTCCCGACGAAACCGCGGAACTGGAGGCCGTGGAGGTGCTGATCCACCGCCTGCGCAAAAAGCTGGAGTCCGCCCCTGTGCCGCCAGGCCTGGCCGGGGCGCCGGTCATCCACACCATCCGCGGCCTGGGCTATATGCTGATGCCGGCGGCCGGCCAGGACCGCTGAGATGGCGCGCACCGCCGCCTCGCTGCGCGCCCGTCTGCTGAGCTGGATCCTGCCGCCGCTGGCAGGGCTGATCGCCATCAATGCCTGGGTGGCCTACGGCAATGCCATCGAAGCCAGCAACGAGGCCTACGACCGGGCCCTCTACCTGGCCAGCCGGGCCCTGGCCGAGGAGCTGGTGTGGCGCGAGGGCGCACTGCAGGTCAACGTGCTGCGCGCCGCCGGTTACCTGCTGGAGAACCACACCGGCGCACGCCTCTACTACCGCATCAGCGACGCCAGCGGCCGGCAACTGGCAGGGGAAGCCGCCCTGCCAGCTGCCGGCCCCGAACCGGCGGCCAGCGTCAAATACTATGCCCTGGTGCAGTTCGAGGATGGACAGTTCCGGGGCCGCCCCGTGCGCCTAGCCCATCTCACGCATGTGCTGGAGGACGAGCAGGACCGGCCGCACATCCTGAAGATCAGCGTCGCGGAAACCCTGGAAACGCGCCAGCAGATGGTGCAGTTGCAATTGCGCGAGACCCTGGTCAGCCAGACCCTGCTGCTGCTGGCGGCGGGACTGCTCGTGATTACCGGTGTGCAGCACGGCATCCGGCCCCTGGAAAACTTCCGCCAGCGCCTGGCCGAGCGGGGTGACGACGATCTCTCCCCCATCCACCCTCCGGACCTGCCGCGCGAGCTGCGCCCGCTGGTGGGAACGCTCAACAGCTATCTGGCGCGCCTGGGCCGGCTGATCGACATCCGCAAACGCTTTCTGGACAATGCCGCGCACCAGCTGCGCACGCCGCTGACGGTGCTCAAGACACAGCTGGCTCTGGCCGACCGCGAGAGTTCGGCACTGGCTGCGGCGCGCAAAACGACCGATGAGGCCGTGCGACTGACCGAGCAGCTGCTGGCCATGACCCGCGCCGAACATGCTGGCGAAATGCATGCCTCCGCCGCCGGAACGTCCGTGGACCTGGTGCCCCTGGCACGGCAGGTGATCCAGGAATACCTGCCGCGCGCACTGCAGCGTGGCGACGACCTGGGCTTCGAAACCAGCGTGGACCGCTGCGAGGCGCCCGGCACCGAAGCCCTGCTGCACGAAGCTCTCGGCAACCTGATCGACAACGCCTTGCACCACACACCGGCCGGCACGCGTGTCACCGTGCGCGTGGGGCCCTCCTGGGTGGAGGTGGAAGACACGGGCCCGGGCATCGCCCACGAGCATCAAGCCCATGTGTTCGAACGTTTCTACCGGGCCGCATCCCCGTCGGTGCGCGGCAGCGGCCTGGGCCTGGCCATCGTGCGGGAAATCGCGCAGCAGTATGGCGCGCAGGTCACACTGCGCAGCGCCGAGACGCCGGATCAGGGTACGGTCGTGCGGCTGACCTGGGGCAAGGATCCGGCCATTTGACGGACCTCAGGCAGACGAAGCCTGCCTGGCCTTGAGCTGGCGCGCGGCCATGGCGTAACCACCGTCACCGCCATCGACGAAATGGACGTGTTGCGTCATGGAGCGCACAAAGCAGGTCATCAGGGCATGGTCACTGGAATGCAGGCCGTAATCCACCTGCCCGGCGTCCTGCAGCGCCTGC
>JAGWTL010000259.1 GCA_028869035.1 Burkholderiales bacterium
CAGCAGTGCGTAATAAAAGCCATCGTGGTCACTGCTCTGATTGTCCGTGACCGCGGCGCTTCTCCGCGACATGGAAGGCCATAAATGGCCGGGAGCAGGCAGCAAACGGGCCTCTTTGTTGTGCGCAAGAAACGCCTGCACCTGATCTTCACCCTCGGCCCGGAACACCGAGCAGGTGCAGTACACCAGTCGCCCGCCAGGCTTCAACAGGGGCCAGAGCGTCCTGAGCAGGCGCGCCTGCTGGGCTGCCAGCTGGGCCACGTCGCTTTCGCGGCGCAGCCAGCGCACGTCCGGATGGCGGCGCACGATGCCCGAGGCGGTGCAGGGCGCGTCGAGCAGGATGGCGTCAAAAGCCTGCCCATCCCACCAACGTTCAGGCACCCCGGCATCGGCCGCCAGCACTCGGGCCTGCAGGCCCAGGCGCTGCAGGGTGTCCTCGATGCGCTGGCAGCGCTGGGGATCGATATCCAGGGCCGTCACCTCGACATCGGCCAGCTCCAGCAGATGCGCGGTCTTGCCGCCGGGGGCGGCGCAGGCATCGAGCACGCGCAGCCCGGGCCGATGCTCCAGCCCCTGCAGCAGCAGGGGGGCCGCCAGCTGGGCCGCCGCATCCTGCACCGAAACCCGTCCCTGGGTAAAACCCGGGAGCTGCTGCACCGGCATGGGTGCGGCCAGTGTGAGCCCCTGGGCTCCATTGCGGCGGGCACTGATGCCGGCGGCCTGCAAGGCGTCCAGGTAATCGGCCACGCTGCCCTGGCGCAGGTTCACCCGCAACGTCATGGGCGCCTGGGTGTTATTAGCCTGCAGGATGGTCTGCCAGTGTTGCGGCGTTTCGCGCCGCAGACGGGTGATCCACCAGGCCGGATGGTTCCAGCGCGCGACCGGGTCCTGATCCGTCTGCGCCACCAATGCGGCGCGTTCACGCAGGAAGCGGCGCAGACATGCGTTGACGAAGCTGGCCTGGGCGTGCATCGCCTCGGTGCGCTTGGCGGCTTCCACCGCCTGGTTGACCAAGGTATGGATCTCATAGGGCCCGTCCTCGCGCCAGCCCAGCGCCAGCGCCAGGCACAGCAGGGCATCGGCCGCGGGGGGTGGCTTGCGCGGAGCCAGCAGGCGCCGCAGCGCCTCGGCGCGGCCGAGTTCGCGCAAAGCGGCATAGACCAGCGCCTGCACGCCGGGACGCAGCAAAGCGGGCACGGCCTCGATGGCCGCCGTCCCGGAGGTGCCGGCGCGGATGGCCGCCAGCGCGGCTGCGCCGGCCTGCAGCTGGCGCCACAGCGGGGGGGCCTGGCCGGTATCACTCATGCATCGATCCTCATCATAGGGATATTCTGTCCTGAGTCAGGCAAAAAAATGCCCCAAGCGCTGCAAGCACCTGGGGCATACGCGTGGAGCGCGACCGGCTTTACTCGGTGGCGGCGCCTTCGCTGCTCTGGGCCAGCTCGGCGGCTTCCGCATCGGCGATGGCGCGGCGCTCGGCCTCGTCCATGCCTTCGCGGATCTTGCGCGCATCGTGGTAGGCCATGCCGGTGCCCGCGGGGATCAGGCGGCCGACGATGACGTTTTCCTTCAGGCCGCGCAGTTCGTCGCGCTTGCCCATGATGGCGGCTTCGGTCAGCACGCGCGTGGTCTCCTGGAAGGAGGCGGCGCTGATGAAGCTGTCGGTGGACAGCGAGGCCTTGGTGATACCCAGCAGCAGGTTGGTATAGGTCGAAGGGACCTTGCCGTCCTTGCGCAGCGCGTCGTTGGTGTTGAGCATCTCGGAGCGCTCCACTTGCTCGCCGCCGATGTAGCCGGAATCACCAGGGGCCTCGACCACAACACGACGCAGCATCTGGCGCACGATCACTTCGATATGCTTGTCGTTGATCTTCACGCCCTGGAGGCGGTAGACGTCCTGGACTTCGTCCACGATGTAGCGTGCCAGCTCTTCCATGCCCAGCAGGCGCAGGATGTCCTGCGGGTCGGCCGGGCCGTCGACGATGCTCTCGCCCTTGTTGACCACCTGGCCTTCGTGCACCACGATGTTCTTTTCCTTGGGCACGAGTTCTTCCCAGACCTTGCCTTCCGGATCGGTGATCTGCAGGCGAACCTTGCCCTTGGTCTCCTTGCCGAAGGACACGGTACCCGTGACCTCGGCCAGGATGCCCTTGTCCTTGGGAGAACGGGCCTCGAACAGCTCGGCCACGCGCGGCAGACCGCCGGTGATGTCGCGGGTCTTCTGGCCTTCGATCGGGATGCGGGCCAGCACTTCGCCGGGGCCCACGTCCTGGCCGTCACGGACCTGGATCAGGGCGCCGACCTGGAAGCCGATGGTCACCGAATGGTCGGTGCCGGGGATCTTGACCTCGTTGCCGGAGGCGTCGATCAGCTTCACTTGCGGACGCACGACCTTGGCGGAGCCACGGCGCTTCGGATCGATCACGACCAGGGTGGACAGGCCGGTGACTTCGTCCACCTGCTTGGCCACGGTCAGGCCCTCTTCGACATTCTCGAAATGCGCCTTGCCGGCGAACTCGGTGATGATCGGGCGGGTCAGCGGATCCCAGTTGGCCAGGATGGTGCCGGCCTTGATCGTCTGGTCGGCCTTGACCGTCAACGTGGCGCCATACGGCACCTTGTGACGCTCGCGCTCACGGCCGTGCTCGTCATGGATGACGATCTCGCCGGAACGGGCGATCACCACGAGTTCCTTCTTGCTGTTGGTCACGTAGCGCATCGTGGCATTGAAGCCGATGATGCCGTTGGACTTGGCTTCCACGCTGGAGGCGATGGCCGCACGCGAGGCGGCGCCACCGATGTGGAAGGTACGCATGGTCAGCTGGGTGCCCGGCTCGCCGATCGACTGGGCAGCGATCACACCGACCGCCTCGCCCATGTTGACCAGACCGCCACGACCGAGGTCACGGCCGTAGCACTTGGCGCACAGGCCGAAACGCGTGGCGCAGGTCAGCGCAGTGCGGACCTTGACCTCGTCGACACCGGCGACTTCCAGTTCCTCGATGACGTCCTCGTCCAGCATGCTGCCGGCATTCACCAGCACGGCGCGGGATTCCGGATGCAGCACATCCTCGGCCGCGGTACGGCCCAGCACGCGGTCGCGCAGCGACTCGATCACCTCGCCGCCCTCGACGATGGCACGCATCAGGGAACCCTCGCTGGTGCCGCAGTCGTCCTGCGTCACCACCAGGTCCTGTGTCACGTCCACCAGACGGCGGGTCAGGTAGCCGGAGTTCGCGGTCTTCAGCGCCGTGTCGGCCAGACCCTTGCGGGCACCGTGCGTGGAGATGAAGTACTGCAACACGTTCAGGCCTTCACGGAAGTTGGCCGTGATAGGGGTCTCGATGATGGAGCCGTCGGGCTTGGCCATCAGGCCTCGCATGCCGGCCAGCTGGCGAATCTGCGCCGCAGAACCGCGTGCGCCGGAGTCGGCCATCATGTAGATGGAGTTGAAGGACTCCTGGTCCACGGTCTTGCCGTGGCGGTCGGTGGTCTTCTCGGTACGCAGCTGGTCCATCATGACCTTGGAGACCTTGTCGCCGGCCTTGCCCCAGATGTCCACCACCTTGTTGTAGCGCTCACCGGACGTGACCAGGCCCGAGGTGTACTGCTGCTCGATGTCCTTGACCTCTTTTTCGGCCGACTCGATGATCTCGTGCTTTTCCTTGGGGACCAGCATGTCATCGATACAGATCGAAATGCCGGCCTTGGTCGCCAGGCGGAAACCGTTCTGCAGCAGCTTGTCTGCGAACACCACGGTTTCCTTCAGGCCGCACTTGCGGAAGGACACGTTGATCAGCTTGGAGATTTCCTTCTTCTTCAACGCCTTGTTGATGTTGGAGAAGGGCAGGCCCTTGGGCAGGATCTCGGAGAGCAGCGCACGACCCACCGTGGTTTCCACGAGCTTGGTCTCGGGCACGAACTCGCCCGTGGCCTTGTCCTTGGTCCACTCGGTCAAGCGCACGTTGACGCGGGCGGTCAGCTCGACCTGGCCGTTGTCCAGCGCGCGCAGCACTTCGGTCGTGTCGGCGAAGATCATGCCTTCGCCCTTGCCGTTGGTGCGCTCACGGGTCGTGTAGTACAGGCCCAGCACCACGTCCTGCGAGGGAACGATGGAGGGCTCGCCGTTGGCGGGGAAGAGCACGTTGTTGGAGGCCAGCATCAGGGTGCGGGCTTCCATCTGGGCTTCCACCGACAGCGGGACGTGCACGGCCATCTGGTCGCCATCGAAGTCGGCGTTGAAGGCGGCGCAGACCAGCGGGTGCAGCTGGATGGCCTTGCCTTCGATCAGGATAGGCTCAAAGGCCTGGATGCCCAGGCGGTGCAGCGTCGGTGCGCGGTTCAGCAGCACCGGGTGCTCCTTGATCACCTCTTCCAGGATGTCCCACACCACCGGCGTGCCGGTTTCCACTTCCTTCTTCGCCGCCTTGATGGTGGTGGCGATGCCCATGGCTTCCAGGCGCGAGAAGATGAAGGGCTTGAACAGCTCCAGGGCCATCAGCTTGGGCAGGCCGCACTGGTGCAGCTTGAGGGTCGGGCCCACGGTGATGACGGAACGGCCCGAGTAGTCGACGCGCTTGCCCAGCAGGTTCTGGCGGAAGCG
>JAGWTL010000260.1 GCA_028869035.1 Burkholderiales bacterium
CAGGCCGCCGTGCGCATCACCACCCCGGGCGGCAAGGTCATCGTGGTCGACCCCTGGCTGCGCACCAACCCCAAGACCCCGGCCAACTTCAAGAACCTCGAAGCGCTCGGCAAGGTCGACCTGGTGCTGGTCACCCACGCCCACTTCGACCACGTCGCCGACGCCCCGGATCTGGCCCGCATGCACAAGGTCCCCATGTACGGCCCGGCCGGCATGAACCAGACCATCGCCACCCTGGGCGTGCTGCCGCCCGAGCTGGCCCCGCGCTTCGGCAAGGGCGGAACCATCGAGCCCTTCGGCCCGGGCGGCGTGAAGATCACCGCCACCCACGCCGAGCATTCCTCTGAATTTGCCTGGAAGAACCCGGCCACCACCAAGGACGAGGTCCATGTGGGCGGCGAGCCCGTGGGTTTCATCATCGAGATGGAAAACGGTTTCAAGGTCTACCACATGGGCGACACCGGCCTGTTCGGCGACATGAAATTCATCGGCGAGTACTACAAACCCGACCTGCTGCTCATCCCCATCGGCGGCCACTTCGTCATGAGCCCGGCCGATGCCGCCTACGCCGTCAAGAACTACCTCAAGCCCAGGTACGCCCTGCCCATCCACTACGGCACCATCCCCCAGCTCAAGGGCACCACGGCCGAATTCTCCGCCGCGCTGGGCAACGAAGCCAACAAGATGCTCAAGGTCCAGCCCGGTGAGAAGGTGGACTTCTGATCCCTGCCATCCGCCCCGTTCAGAATCGTCTGCTCAAACTGTCCGCCCTGTTCGGCCTCGCTGCCAGGCCTGCACACTCTCCAGGTCCTGGCGACCGGCGGCGCCCTGCGCGCCGCGATCAATCTGGCGCGAACACCGGTGAACATCGACTTTGTTGCCATCGACACCCAGCGGGGACAGGACGTGCGCTGCAGCGCCGCCTATGTGGTGATCAAGGGCGCCTGGTACTGCGCCTGTAGCAGGATAATCGGGGGATGTCGATTCCCGATCACCAGCTCGAACTCCTGTCGCCGGCCCGCACCGCCGACATCGGCATCGAGGCCATCAAGCACGGCGCCGACGCCATCTACATCGGCGGCCCCTCCTTCGGCGCGCGCGCCACGGCCGACAACTCGGTGCAGGATATTGCGCGCCTGGTCCGGCACGCCCATCGCTACAACAGCCGCATCTTCGTCACGCTCAACACCATCCTGCGTGACGACGAGCTGGAGCCGGCCCGCAAGCTGGCCTGGCAGCTTTACGACGCCGGCGTGGACGCGCTGATCATCCAGGACATGGGTCTGCTGGAAATCGACCTGCCGCCCATCCAGCTGCACGCCAGCACCCAGACCGACATCCGAACGCCCGAGAAGGCGCGTTTCCTGCAGGACGCGGGCCTGAGCCAGATCGTGCTCGCGCGCGAACTCACGCTGCAGCAGATCCAGGCCATCCGCGCCGCCATCGATCCGGCGCGCTGCACGCTGGAGTTTTTCGTTCACGGCGCGCTCTGCGTGGCCTACAGCGGTCAGTGCTACATCAGCCACGCCCACACCGGCCGCAGCGCCAACCGCGGCGACTGCTCGCAGGCCTGCCGCCTGCCCTACCATGTGCAGGACAGCCAGGGCCGCTTCATCGCGCACGACAAGCACGTGCTCTCGATGAAAGACAACAACCAGAGCGCCAACCTCGCCGCTCTGGTGGACGCCGGCATCCGCAGCTTCAAGATCGAAGGCCGCTACAAGGACCTGGCCTACGTCAAGAACATCACGGCCCACTACCGCAGGCTGTTTGATGAACTGCTGGGGCAGCGCCCCGAACTGACCCGTGCCTCCAGCGGCCAGACCACCTTCACTTTCACACCCGATCCGGACCAGAACTTCAACCGCGAGTTCACCGACTATTTTGTCCAGGGGCGCAAGGAAGACATCGGCGCCTTCGACACGCCCAAGAACCCGGGCCGCCACCTGGGCTACGTCAGCAAGGTTGGCCCCGACTTCGTCGAACTCACGGTCAGCGAACCCGGCGCCGTGCTGCACAACGGCGACGGGCTGTGCTACTACGACCTGCAGAAGGAGCTGGTGGGCCTGGCCATCAACCGCGCCGAACCCGCTGGCCCCATGAGCTTGGACCAGTGGCGCGTGTACCCCAAGGACCCGATCGCCGGGCTCAAGGACCTGCGCAAGGGCACGGAACTGAACCGCAACCGCGACATGAACTGGGTGCGCATGCTGGAGAAAAACTCCAGCGAACGCCGCATCGGCGTCTGGGTCCGCCTGGAAGAATCCCCCGCTGGCTACTCGCTGCTGCTCACGGATGAGGACGGCCACACGGGCCGGGCCAGCGTTGCCACTGCCAAAGCGCCTGCCCAGAACCCCGCCCAGGCTGAAACCATGCTGCGCGAGCAGTTGAACCGCTTCGGAGCAACGCTTTTTGACCCGTTCGACATCACGCTGGCGCTGAGCCAGCCCTGGTTCATCCCGGCTTCCACGCTCAACACCCTGCGTCGCGATGCCGTGGCGGCGCTGGAAGCGGCCCGTCTTGCCGCCTACGAACGTCCACCGCGCGCCCGGCCGGTGGACCCGCCGGCGCCGTACCCGGAAGACACCCTGAGCTACCTGGCCAACGTCTTCAACGAGAAGGCACGTGCTTTCTACGCGAAGCACGGCGTCAAGGTCATCGCCGCCGCCTACGAAAGCCATGAGGAGCAAGGCGAAGTCAGCCTCATGATCACCAAGCACTGCGTGCGCTTCTCGCTGAGCCTGTGCCCCAAGCAGGCCAAGGGTGTCACGGGCGTGCAGGGCACGGTGCGCGCCGAACCGCTGACCCTGGTCAACGGCAAGGAAAAGCTGACCCTGCGCTTCGACTGCAAGCCTTGCGAAATGCATGTGGTCGGCAAGATGAAGAAATCAGTGCTCAACCAGGCCGCACGTGAAACCGAGATCGTGCCGCTGAAGTTCTACCGCACGCGCCCGGCCAGGGCGCCGCACTGAAACCCTCCGGCCCTGGGCCTCAGTGCCGCGGCTCGGGGTCGTCGATCGGCCCCATACCGGTCTGGTATTCCCGGTCACCCACATGCAGCACGGGCCATTCGTCGCCTTGACGGATGGCCGCCATCAGCGCCTGCTTTTCCTCTTCCGACACCAGCTGGTAGTGCGGATGCGTCGGGCCGGCTGCGGCCACAGCGGTCGACCGGGATGGCGCCATGGCGTCACCGGTACGCCAGTAGATGGCCTCGAGCAGCAGGCCGAAGCGCTCGTAGGCACAATTGCGGATCCAGCTTTCGGTCTCGGGATCGTCCCAGGCGCGGCCGGCGCGTCGGGGCTGGAAATGCCGGCCCACATCAATCATGGCGACGAAGCGGTGATGGCGCGCATCCAGCGGCATGGTGCGCAGGCGGTACATGTCTGCAGCCACCTCCAGGGCCAGCAGGCTCTCCCGTATCACCCGGTCGAGCAGCTCACGCCGGAACGCCTTGCGCTCCTCCAGATCCATGCGGTGCGGCAACATGGATTGGGGGCTGAGCGTTTCCGGGCTGGCGCCGCGGCTCTTGCGGAAAAGGGAGAACATGGCTTCATTCTGCTGCGCCGACCAGACACGATGGCATCGGCATGGTGTGGATATGTAAGCGCCGCAAACACGGCGGCGCAAAAAAACGCCGCCAGGATCTGGCGGCGACCGGGTCGGGAGGCTGTGCGGTCTCAGTTGCGCACGTAGACGATCTTCTTCGCGCCGCCCTCGCAACTGCCGACGACCTTCCGGTCCCCGACCTGATCGGCGGCCACGATCTCCAGCGTGTAGTTCTTGACGCCATTGGCGTCGATCTTGGCCGCGATCTCCGCCTTCAGTTCGTCGCAGGGCTTGATCTGGGCCCATGCGCTGGGCAGGGCCAAAACCAGGGCGGCGATCAGTGACAGGTGTTTCATGCTTGCTCCTTGTGTGGTGTGCAGAAAATCAGGCTAGACGGAATACCGTTTTCGAATATATACCGCAAGCTCCCCCAATGCGTAGCAGGGATGCGGACTGTTGCAATTGCATACAGTTCTCAAAGCAGGCCGCGCACTTCGCGCGCGGCCTCCCACAGCAAAGGCAGCAGATCGCGCTGCATCGCAGCACCAGAAAGGCGCGCGGTCGAAGCCACTGCATTGAGAGCGGCGACGGTATGGCCCTGCAGATTGCGCAAGGGCACGGCCAGGGCGTGGACACCCAGTTCGTGCTCCTCGCTGCTCAGGCAGCAGTCGTCGCGCCGCACCAATTCGATCAGGGCACGGAAGGCGCGCGCCTCGGTCACGGTGTGCATGGTCAGCCGTGCCAGCAGGCGGCCCTTCATCCAGGCCTGGAATTGCGCCCGGGGCAGCGCCGCCAGCAGCACACGCCCGGTCGAGGTGGCGTGGGCCGGCAGCCGCGCGCCCAGGTGCAGGCCATAGGCCATGAGCTGGGGCATGCCGTCGCCGCCGCCGCGTCGCACGTCGCTGTTGCGCGCCACGATGACCACCTCGTCGCCGTCGAGCACCACCACCGAATAGGCCTGCCCTGTCTGTGTGGCCAGGCGCTCCAGCGTCGGCTGCAGCACACGCGGCAGGCGCGCTGACGCCAGATAGCTGCCGGAAAAGCGCA
>JAGWTL010000261.1 GCA_028869035.1 Burkholderiales bacterium
TGCGGCCGTGCTTCTTCTCGATCGCGTTCTCGATCGGCAGGCCGTGGCAGTCCCAGCCCGGCACGTAGAGCGCGTCAAAGCCTTCGAGCTGGCGCGCCTTGGTGATCATGTCCTTGAGGATCTTGTTCACCGCGTGGCCCATGTGGATCTGGCCGTTGGCGTAGGGCGGACCATCGTGCAGGATGAACTTGGGCTTGCCGCAACGCGCGTCGCGCAGCTTCTTGTAGATGCCCTGGTCTTCCCATTCCTTGACCCAGCCCGGCTCGCGCTTGGGCAGGTCGCCGCGCATGGGGAAGGGTGTGTCGGGCAGGTTCAGCGTGGCGCGGTATTCAACTTTTTCGGTCATGGCAAACTTTTCGATGGACGAGGCCGCCCGGGGGCCGGGGCGAGCGGGAGCTGCGGAGGCTGGGTCAGGCGCGGGGCAAGGTGCGCCGGTGATGCCCCGTCAAATTCGCCGGCCAAACCAGGCGCGTGCGGCATCGCAGTCCTGGGTGATGCCTCGGGTGAGGGCATCCAGGCTGTCGTATTTCAGTTCGTCGTGCAGTTTGTGCAGCAGTTCCACGCGGATGATTTTACCGTAGCCCCCCTCGGCGCCCAGGGCGGCTGGCCAGTCCAGGCAGTGGGTCTCCAGCAGCACCCGGCCGCCGTTGACGTCGCTGGGGTCGAGTGAGGGGCGCACCCCCAGGTTGGCCACGCCGCGCAGCGGGGTGGCCGACAGGCCATGGACCAGCACGGCAAAGATGCCACTGGCGGCTGGTTTCCAGTGGGCAAAGCGCAGGTTCAGGGTCTTGAAGCCCAGTTCACGGCCCAGTTTTCGCCCGTGCAGGACGTGGCCCGAGATGTGGTACGGGTGGCCCAGCAGGCGGGCTGCGTCGTCGAGGCGCCCTTCGGCCAGGGCAGCACGCACGGCCGAACTGGAGACGCGCAGACCATGCACCTCGTAGCTGTTCATGCGCGCCACGTCGAAACCCTGCTGGGTGCCGGCGGCGTCGAGCAGGGCGTAGTCGCCGGCGCGCTTGGCACCGAAGCGGAAATCGTCGCCCACCAGCACATAACGCGCGCCCAGGCCGCGCACCAGCACGTCGTCGATGAAGGCCTGCGGGGAAAGAGAGGCCAGGCGGGCATCGAAGGGCAGCACAATGACCTGGTCGACACCACAGCGTTCCAGGTCCGATAGCTTGTCGCGCAGGGTGGCGATGCGGGCCGGTGCCAGGGCCGCATTGCCGGTGACGCCGGCGAAGTAGTCGCGCGGGTGCGGCTCGAAGGTCATGGCGCAGCTGGGCACGCCGCGTTGCTGCCCCTCGCCGCGCAGCAGGGCCAGCATGGCCTGGTGGCCGCGGTGCACACCATCGAAGTTCCCGATGGTGAGGGCACAGGCCGGGGCGATGCCGGGGTGGTGGAAGCCGCGAAAGACCTTCATTCGATACTTTTTTGATAGCGGCGCAGCTTGTGCTTACAAGCCGATACGCCAAATGGTCATCAATTCAGGGTATATTGTGTCCGAATGGCGAGGCAGACAGGCCCGGCCCGGCTGCCGCAGACGCAAGCGTTTCATTTGGATGGTTGATTCAACCGGTCAGGAGGCGTGTTTTGAAGGTCTTGAAGCTGTCGGCCCAGGGGCTGCCCCAGTCCTGGATTTCGCTCGAGGAGGCGGTGTTGCACTATGCCGCCGACGAGGTGCGTTGGGAAGCGGGCGGTGAGATCGCCGTGTTCCATGGCGGGCACAACGCCATCACGGGTGAGCAGTCCGTCATCGCCGTCAACAGCATCATCGGCACCAAGGGTGTGCCCACGATCAATCCCTTCGACCTGCGCCCCAGCCTTACCAACAGCAAGCTCTTCATCCGCGACCGCAATGTCTGCGCCTACTGCGGCGACGATCACCACGAGACCGAGCTCACGCGCGAGCACATCATTCCCTTCGCACAGAACGGCGAGGACCACTGGATGAACGTGGTCACCGCCTGTCGCGCCTGCAACCACCGCAAGAGCAGCCGCACCCCCGAGCAGGCCGGCATGCCCCTGCTCTATGCTCCCTATGTGCCCAGTCTCTGGGAAGACTTCATCCTGCGCAACCGGCGCATCCTGGCCGACCAGATGGAGTTCCTCATGGCGCATGTGCCGCGCTCCTCGCGCCTGCTGATCAACTAGGCGCGCGCTGCCGGGCGGCTCTGTGCAGCAGACATCGTCCACCATGCAGCCGCAACGTTCCCTGCGGGTTCTGGTGGCCGACGATGATCCGACCCAGCTGCGTATGGCCGCGCGTCTGCTGCGCGAGCTCGGTCATTCCGGCGCCCTGGCCAACAATGGCCAGATTGCCCTGGGCATGCTGGATCGTCTGCCTTTCGATCTGCTGCTGCTGGATCTGAGCATGCCGGGGCACGACGGCATGGCCACCCTGGCTGGCCTGCGTGAGCGCCAGGCCCTTGGGCATGCGCCCATTCCCGTGATCCTGCTCAGCAGCAAGGACCTGACGGCCGACTGGTCCTGCTACCGTGACGCCGGCGCTGGGGGCTTCCTGGTCAAGCCGCTGGACCTCAAGGCCCTGGACGCCGCGCTGCAAAGGCTCTGAGCCGGCGGACCAGAGCAGCAGGCCCGCACAAAGCAGGTCCGCGGTCCGGGAGGACCTGAGGTTTCAGGCAAAGACACCGGCGGTTTCCTGCATGCGGGCCGAGACCTCGCCCAGCTGGTGCAGGCTGTCGCCATAAGTCATTTCGAGCTGCGTGAGCTTCTTGAAGTAGTGGCTCACGATGTACTCGTCGGTCATGCCGATGCCGCCGTGCAGTTGCACGGCCTGCTGGCCCACAAAACGCATGGACAGTCCCAGTTGGTACTTCGCCCGCGCCATGGCGCGGCGCCGTTCGTCGGCCGGGGCGTTGAGCTTGAGGCTGGCGTAATAGCTCATGGAGCGGGCCAGCTCCAGCTGCATCTTCATGTCGGCAGCGCGGTGGCGCAGGGCCTGGAAACTGGCGATGGCCACGCCGAACTGCTTGCGCGTGTTCATGTAGTCCAGCGTCACGGCCAGGGTCTGGTCCATCACGCCCACGGCTTCGGCGCAGAGGGACGCGATGCCGATGTCCACGGCGTGTTCCAGGGCCGTGAGGCCGTCGGCCGTGACGAGTTGCGCGGCAGTCTTGTCCAGCGTCACGTCGGCGGCACGGCCGCCATCCTGTGTTCCGTAGCCGCGTGTGCTCACGCCCTTGGCTGTGCGTTCCACCAGAAACATGGCCAATTTGCCGCTGGCCATGGCCGGCACCAGCCAGGCATCGGCCTGGTCACCGGCCGGCACCATGTTCTTGCTGCCTGTCAGGGCCCAGCCGCTGCCGGCTTGCACCGCCGTGGTTTCGCACGCATTCAGGCGATAGCGCGCCTTGCGCTCCTGCTGGGCCAGCACCACGAGGGCCTCGCCACTGGAAATGCGCGGCAGCCAGCTGCCCCTGAGTTCGGCGCCCGCATAACCGGACAGCACGGCGCCGGCGATCAGGCTTTGCGCCAGCGGCTCCAGCACGATGCCGCGGCCCAGCTCCTCCATGACCACCATGCCCTCGATGGGGCCCATGCCCAGGCCACCGTCGTCTTCGGGAATGTAGAGGCCGCACAGGCCCAGTTCGGCCAGTTCAGTAAAGGCCGCGCGCGAGAAGCCCGGCACGCCTTCCTTCCCGGCTTCGATGCCGCGGCGGCGCTCGAAGCCGTAGCCCCTCTCCACCCATTTGTGCACGGCATCGCGCAGTTGCTGCTGGTCGTCGGTGAAATCGAAATCCATGTTGTTCTCCAACTTGTCCGTTCGCCCTGAGCTTGTCGAAGGGCTTAAGTGATGTTTGTTGCAGGGCTTCGACAGGCTCAGCCCGAACGGGAATTAACCCAAAATGGTTTGTGCCACGATATTTCTCTGCACTTCATTCGAGCCGCCGTAGATGGTGGTCTTGCGCATATTGAAGTAGGTCGAGGCCAGCGGGGCATTGGCGGTGACGCCACCGGGGAAGTCGCCCTGCCAGCCGGCTTCCATGGCCTCGCGGATCAGGGGCAGGGCGTAAGGGCCGGCGGCCAGCATCATCAGTTCGGCATAACGCTGCTGGATCTCGCTGCCGCGGATCTTGAGCAGGCCGGCGATGTCCAGCGAGTTCTTGCCCGACTTCTCGGCCGAGAGCACACGCAGCACCAGCATCTCCAGCGCCACCACGTCCACTTCCAGCTTGGCGATCTCGTCGCGGAAACGGACGTCGTCGTACACGCCCTCCGCCTTGGCGATGCGCTTGAGGCGCTCCAGTTCGCGCTTGGCGCGGTTCACGTCGGCGATGTTGGTGCGCTCGTGGCTGAGCAGGTGCTTGGCATAGGTCCAGCCCTTGTTCTCCTCGCCGATCAGGTTCTCGGCCGGCACTTCCACGTTGTCGAAGAAGACCTCGTTGACCTCGCACTCGCCGTCGAGCAGGCGGATCGGGCGCACCGTCACGCCGGGCGACTTCATGTCGATCAGCAGGAAGGAGATGCCGGTCTGCGGCTTGCCCTCGTTGCTGGTGCGCACCAGGCAGAAGATCCACTCGCCGTACTGGCCCAGCGTGGTCCAGGTCTTCTGGCCGTTGACGATGTACTTGTC
>JAGWTL010000262.1 GCA_028869035.1 Burkholderiales bacterium
CGTGCTGGTGGTGGACGACGAGCCGGGCATGCGCAACTTCCTGGAGAAGACGCTGCGCGGCCGGGTCGGCCAGGTGCTGTGCGCCGCCAGCGCCGAGGAGGCCGACGCGCTGGTGCAGCGCCACCGCTTCGACCTGGTGGTGCTGGACATCGCACTGCCGGGCCGCAATGGCATCGCCTGGCTGAAGGCCCAGCGCGCGCGGGGCAACGCCAGCGAGGTGGTGCTGATCACCGCCTTCGCCGACCTGGACACCGCCATCGAGGCGCTGCGCGCGGGCGCCTCGGACTTCATCCTCAAGCCCTTTCGCGTGCCGCAGATCCTCAACGCGGTGCGTCGCTGTTTCGAGAGCGCACGCCTGTCGCGCGAGAACTTCGTGCTGCGCCACGCGCTCTCGCGCAGCCAGTTCGCCGACAACGGTCTGGTCGGCAGCTCGGTGCAGATGACCGAACTCTCCGCTTCGGTGCGGCGCGTGGCCCCGGTCAACAGCACGGTGCTGCTGCAAGGCGAGTCCGGCACCGGCAAGGAACTGGTGGCGCGCGCCCTGCACGCCCTGAGCCCGCGCGCGCAGGGCCCTTTCGTGCCGGTGAACTGCGCTTCGGTCTCGCCCGAACACATGGAGAGCGAACTCTTCGGCCATGCCAAGGGTGCGTTTGCCGGCGCCACGCGCGCGCGCGACGGCCTCTTTTATTACGCCCAGGGCGGCACGCTGTTCCTGGACGAAGTGGCCGAGCTGCCGCTGGCGCTGCAGGCCACGCTGCTGCGCGCGCTGGAAGACCTCAAGATCCGCCCCGTGGGCAGCCAGCAGTTGCTGCCGGTCAATGTGCGCATCATCGCCGCCACCAACCGCTCACTGCAGCAGGAGGTGACGGAGGGGCGTTTCCGCAAGGACCTGTACTACCGCCTGCAGGTGGTGGAGATGACACTGCCGCCGCTGCGCGAGCACAAGCAGGACATTCCCGAACTGGTGCAGCATTTCATCGAGCGCCTGGCCCCGGTGCTGGGCGCCGCCCCGCTGGACATCACGCCCACCGAGATGGACTACCTGATGCAGTACGACTGGCCCGGCAATGTGCGTGAGCTGCGCAACCTGGTCGAACGCTCGCTGATCCTGGGCACGCTCAACGTCTCGGCCCTCTACGCCATGGACAAGCGGCGCAGCGCTGCCAGCACAGCCACCCTGCCGACCGACCTGCACACGCTGGAGAAGCAGCACATCCTCACCGTGCTGGACTCGGTGCAGGGTGACAAGACCCAGGCCGCCCAGTTGCTGGGCATCTCGCGCCGCACGCTGGAACGACGCTGCGCCGAGTGGGCCCTGTCGTGAACCTGCCGCGCGTGTCCCCGGCGGCGCTCGCGCCGCGCTGGCTCACGCATTCCATCCGCAACAAGCTGCTGGCCATGGCGCTGCTGCCGCTGCTGGTGGTGCTGCCGCTGCTGGTCGGCGCGCTGGTCATCTGGGGCAATGCCGCCTACGACCGCCTGCTCATCACCAAGGTGCGCAGCGACCTGGCCGTGGCGCGCGGTTATTTCGAGCAGGTGCTGGCCGAGGTGGGCTCCGGCACGCATGCCGTGGCCGGCTCCCTGAGCCTGCACCAGGCCTTGCAGCGGCGCGACCTGGCGTCGGTGCAGAACCTGCTCGCGCGCGAACGCCAGCGACTGGGTTTCGATTTCTTCAACCTCTATCAGCTCGACGGCCGTCTGCTCACTGCCGGCTGGCTCTCGCCCGGCACGCCCACCACAGCCCTGTATGCACCGGCCAGCGGCCCGGCCGCCATCCATGCACGCGTCAGCACCGACCAGGCGCACCTGGCGCGGCTCGACGCAGCCGAACTGCTGGCCCTGGCCCCGCACCTGGCGCCGCGCATCCACATCCCGCTGATCGACACACGCGGCGCAGCCCCCACCCAACGCAGCGTGGAAGACCGCGCCCTCGTGATGCTGGCCACCACGCCGGTGCGGGGCGCCGACGGCAGCATCGTGGCCCTGCTGCGCGGCGGCGTGCTGCTCAACCAGAACCTGCCCTTCATCGACCACATCAACCGCATCGTCTACCCCGAGGGCTCCCTGCCCTTCGGCAGCCACGGCACGGCCACGCTCTTCATGGACGACGTGCGCATCACCACCAATGTGCGCCTGTTCCAGGACGAGCGTGCCATCGGCACCCGCGTTTCGCAGGCCGTGCGCGAGGCCGTTCTCACCCACGGCGAAACCTGGCTGGACCGAGCCTTTGTCGTCAACGACTGGTACGTCTCGGCCTACGAGCCGCTGCTGGACGCCGCCGGCGAGCGCACGGGCATGCTCTACGTGGGTTACCTGGAAGAGCCCTTCCGCTACGTGAAGTACGGCATGCTGGCGCTGATCGTCGGTATCTTCCTGGTGGTGATGGTGCTGGCCGCGCTGTTCTCGCTGCGCTGGGCGCGCGGCATCTTCCGCCCCCTGGAGCAGATGAACCAGACCATGCAGCGCGTGGAAGAAGGCAACACCGGCGCGCGCGTGGGGCCGGTGAGCGCGCGCGACGAGATCGGCGCCCTGGCCGGCCATCTGGACCAGCTGCTGGACGTGATCGACGACAAGACCCGCGCCCTGCAGCGCTGGGCCGAGGAGCTCGACGCCAAGGTGATCACACGCACCCAGGAACTGGCGCAGAGCAATGCCTCGCTGCAGCAGGCGCAGCAGCAACTGGTCAAGTCGGAGAAGCTCGCCGCCATCGGCCAGCTCACCGCCAGCGTGGCGCACGAGATCAACAACCCCATCGCGGTGATCCAGGGCAACCTGGACCTGATGCGCGAAACCCTGGGTGCGCAAGCCACGCCGGTGCAGGCAGAACTCACCCTGCTGGACCAGCAGGTCGAGCGCATGCGCCTGATCGTCACGCAGCTGCTGCAGTACGCACGCCCCACCGAATACGCGGGTTATGTGGAAGCGGTGGACATCAACCAGGCGCTGGAGAACTCCCTGGTGCTGGTGGCCCACCTGCTGGCGCGCACGCGCATCGAGGTGGAGCGCGACCTGCAGGCCACGGCGCGCGCCGGCGTGAACCGCCAGGAGCTGCAGCAGGTGGTGATCAACCTCATGATCAACGCCCTCCAGGCCATGCCCGAGGGCGGTCGCCTGCGCCTGCGCACGCGCAACCGTGAGGATGGCAAGACCGGCGTGCTGCTGGAGATCAGCGACAGCGGGCCGGGCCTGAGCGAGCGCGTCAAGGAACGCCTGTTCCGCCCCTTCTTCACCACCAAGAACGACGGCAACGGCCTGGGCCTGTGGATCAGCGTGGGCCTGGTGGAACGCTACGGCGGCAGCATCGAGGGCCGCAACCGGCGTGAACTGGGTGAAGACACCACGGGTGCCACCTTCCGCGTCTGGCTGCTGACGGAGCCCATGGCGCCGCAGGAACCCTCTGGCGGCCCGATGGAAGCGCGGCGGGCCTGACTTCTTCCGGTCTGGCTGAGCTTGTCGAGGCCCCGCAGCGTTTCGACAGGCTCAACGCGAACGGAGTGCACTCAAGCGAGCATGTCAAAGCCCTGCATCTCGACGCTGAGGAAAGCGCGCGTGAAACCGGCCAGCGCCGCGTAGAAGCGCGCCGAGGGGTTGCCCTCGATCGCATCGCACATGGGGTTGACCCAGGGTTGCAGGTGCGCCGTGAAAAACTCGCGCTGTTTCGTCAGGTTGGCCACGGCCACGTCGTCGCCGGCGATCAGGTAGCGCATCACCTCACAGAGGTAGGCGATGTGGTCCTCGGTCTCAGGCATGGTCTCGTCGCGCGCCAGGCCCAGCGCGGCCAGGTCATCGCGCAGCTTGGCCAGGGGCTTCTCGTTGAGGAAACCGCTGAGGTAGTGCGAGCCGAAGAGGTAGATCTCGGGTTTGCCGACGCCGCCGAAGAGCGTGTTGTATTCCGTCGTGACGGTCTGCAGGTCCAGATCACGCGCCGCGCTCACCAGACCGCGCCAGGGCTCCTCCAGGAAACCGCCTTCGGCCGGCGCCTCGGTGGCGGCCACGCGCAGCTGCTCCAGCAGTTCGGCGCCCGGCGGGGCGTAGTAGAGCGCGGCCAGCAGGCCATAGACCTCGGCGCGGGCGGTTTCCTCGTCGAGCGTGCCGCCCTGGGCCAGCAGGACGTCGTTGGATTCGGGTGGATGGCTCATGGGCGGCTCAGAGGTCGGTGATTTTGGATTCGTTCGGGTTGCTGTAGATGTCGATCACGCGGCAGTCGCCGCACATCTTCAGGCGTTCCAGCGCCTCGCCCTGGAACATGGCATGGCCCGCGAGCTTGCCCAGCATGGCCTCGATGGCCTTGAGTGTGCCGAAGGGCTTTCCGCAACGCACGCAGGCGTAGGGCTGCATCTCGTTGAGCACCACGGGCTCCTTGCGCTGCGGGGTCAGGCGCAACTGCGGGAGCTGCGTCAGCGCCTGTTCCGGGCAGGTCTTGACGCACAGGCCACATTGCACGCAGTTCTTCTCGATGAAACGCAGTTGCGGAGCATTCGGGTTGTCCTGCAGCGCGCTGGCCGGGCAGGCGTTCACGCAGCTCAGGCACATCGTGCAGCTGTCCTTGTTGATGGCCAGCGCGCCCAG
>JAGWTL010000012.1 GCA_028869035.1 Burkholderiales bacterium
GCCGACCACGCCGCCATGGCGCGCGCCTTCGGCATGCACGCCGAGCGGGTCGAGCGGGCCGAGGACCTGCCGGGCGCCATCGCGCGCGCGATGGCCCATCGCCCCGCACTGCTCGATGTGGTGGTCACGCCGCAGGCGGTGTCGTCCGATGCCAAGTCCGGCCTGGCCTGGGTGCCCGGCCTGCAGCCGCTGGCGGCCTGGGACGAGGCCGAGCGGGCCTGGCGCGACAAGGGCTGAGCCCGGGCCGCTACCATAGCGCCCCATGAAGACACTGCAAGCCGCCCCCAGCCTGGTCGAGCAGGTGCATGAGGCCATCCTGTCCGAGATCGCGTCGGGCAAGCTGCCTCCGGGCGCGCGCATCATCCAGGAGCAACTGGCGCAGCAGCTCGGCGTATCGCGCCAGCCTGTGCAGCACGCCCTGACCCTGCTGCGCAAGCAAGGCGTGCTGAACGACGCGCCGGGTCGCGGCCTGCTGGTGGCCCCGCTGGATCTGGACCATGTGCGTCACATGTACGACGTGCGCGCCGTCATCGAGGGCCTGGCGTTTCGCAAGGCGGCCGACGACAGCGCTGCCCAGGCGGCGGCCCAGGGGCCGGCCCTGATCCGCGCCGGGCGCAAGGCCGTGGCCAGCGGATCGGTCGGCGCCATGATCGCTGCGGACATGGCCTTTCATGACTTCATCTACACCCTGTCAGGCAACCCCCTGGTGGCGCCGTCCATGCAGACCCACTGGACCCATACGCAGCGGGTCATGGGCGAGGTGCTCATGCGCGATGACAAGCCGCGCGACATCTGGGACCAGCACGAAGCCCTGCTCGAGGCTGTTGCCGCCGCAGACGGCGTGCGCGCCGAGCGGCTGGCGCGCAAGCACATCCTGGAGGCCGCTGATTTCATGATCCGCAGGCTGCGCGCGGAACAGCGCCGCAGCTGAGCGGCGCCGGCAGGGCTGCGCCCGCTTCGGTGGCGTCATGCCCTCTTGCGCAGCCTTTTTCCACCCAACGGAAAACTGATTTTCCAGGGGCCGCCTTGTCCCCGGGCCGTCTTTGCTCAACACTGCGGGATTCGGGATGCGACGCATCCCCAACGCATGAACGAGGAGACACCTTGATGAGCAAGAAAATCGGCTGGATCGGCCTGGGTCGTATGGGCGAAGCGATGGTGACCAAGCTGCTGAAGGCCGGCCACACCGTCCACGTCTGGAACCGCACCGCCTCCAAGGCCGCGCATCTGGCCGAGTACGGCGCGAAGATCGAAACCAGCAAGATCGACCTGGCCAGCTGCGACGTGGTTTTCACCATGGTCTCCACCACCGACGACCTCAAGGACGTGCTGTTCGGCGCCGGCGGCCTCGTGACCGGCGCCAGGAAACCCCAGGTGGTGGTGGACAGCTCCTCCATCTCGCAGGAAGGCTCGGCCGAGATCCGCGAGAAGCTCGAAGGCATGGGCGTGGGTTATCTGTGCACCCCGGTCTCGGGCAATGCCAAGGTGGCCAAGGCGGGCAAGCTGCTCACGGTGTCGTCCGGCCCCAAGGCGCTGTACGAGCAGGTCGAGCCCTATCTGCAGGCCATGGCGCGCAAGGTCATGTGGGTGGGCGAGGGTGAGCTGGCCCGCATCTGGAAGATCGCGCACAACACCATGTTCGGCGTGATCATCCAGAACCTCTGCGAGATCACCGTGCTGGCCGAGAAGGCCGGCATTCCGCGCAACGTCTTCCTGGAAAGCATCAACGACTCGGTGCTGGGTTCCATGTACACGCGCTACAAGACCCCGGTGCTCAGCAACCTGAATTTCGACCAGGTCACCTTCACCCCCAAGCTCCTGCTCAAGGACATGGACCTGGGCATGAGCGCGGCCAAGGCGCACGGCGTGCCCATGCCTTCGGCGGCCGCGACACGCGAGTCGATCGCGCGCATGGTGGGCCACGGCCATGACAACGTGGACTTCGCGATCCTGCTGCATGAGACGGCGAACGACGCGGGCCTGCAGATCAAGCCGCTGAACCTGCAGATCCCCGACGGCCTGTCGAGCTGACCATGGAATCGCCGTTCGGGCTGAGCCCGTCGAAGCCCCTTGAGCCCAACGACCGGCTCAGGGCGAACGGAGTCTGCGCATGAGCCAAACCCTGATTCGCGGCGCCACCGTCATCACCCTGGACGCGCTGGGCGACCTGCCGCGCGCCGACGTGCTGGTGACGGGCGACACGATCACCGAGATCGCGCCCGCCATCCACGCCGACGACGCGCAGCTGGTGGACGCCACAGGCTGCATCGTCATCCCGGGCCTGGTCAATGCGCACATGCACACCTGGCAGACCGCGCTGCGCGGCCTGGCCGCCAACTGGACGCTGCTGGAATATTTCAAGAACATGCACGCGGGCCTGGCCACGGTGTTCGAGCCGCAGGACCTGTACATCGCCACGCTGGTCGGAGCGCTCAACCAGCTCAACTGCGGCACCACCACCCTGGGGGACTGGTGCCACAACAACAAGACCCCGGCGCACAACGACGCGGCCATCCAGGGTCTGCTGGAGTCCGGCATCCGTGCGGCCTTCTTTCATGGGACCCCGAAGCCCGATCCCAAACCGGGTGAGCGCCCCTTCTGGGAAGTGCCGCACCCGCGCGCCGAGGTCGAACGCCTGCTCAAGGCGCACCAGGGTAAGGCCCTGTTGAGCGTGCATGCCGCCGTGCTGGGCCCGCATTACTCCACGCTGGAGGTGGCCCTGCACGACTTCCGCATGGTCCGGGAGCTGGGCATCATCGGCTCCCTGCACCAGGGGGGCGGCGCGGCGCGCACACCGGACGGCTGGGAGAGGCTCGAAGCCGAGGGCCTGCTGGGGCCGCAGATCAACATCGTGCACGGCCATGCCCTGAGTGACGCGCAGCTCAAACGTTTCTGCGATCTCGGCATGAGCTTCTCGGCTGCCGCCGAGAACGAAATGACCCAGGGCCATGGCCATCCCATCACCGGTCGCCTGCGTGCCTATGGCAAGGCGCCCTCGCTGGGGGTGGACCTGGAGAGCGTGCTCAGCGGCGACATGCTGACCCAGGCCCGTGTGGCCTTGGGCGTGCAGCGCAGCCTGGACAACGTGGCCTACCGCGAAGCGCGCGGAACGATTCCCCCCACCTCCACCGTCACCACGCGCGAGGCGTTGGGCTGGGTCACGGTGGAAGGCGCGCGCATGCTGGGCCGGCTCGACCGCATCGGCACCCTGGCCGCGGGCAAGCAGGCCGACCTGGTGCTGATCCGCGCCGACGACCTGAACATGCAGCCCGTGCACGACCCGGTGAGCACGGTGGTGATGCAGACCACGCTGGCCAATATCGACAGCGTGATGGTGGCCGGGCGCTGGAAGAAGCGCCACGGGAAACTGGTGGATGTGGACCTGGTCCCGAAGCTCGCTGCGCTGCAGGCTTCAGGCCGCAAGATCACGACGGCGTTGGGCTTGTCGCGATAAGCAGAGAAAAGCTGCCTACGCCTGGAGGCCGAGGGCAGCGCAGAGTGTTCGAGTCATAACTATTGAAGGAGACAGACATGAAACGCGTTCTTATTTCTGCAGCCCTGCTGCTGAGTGCCGGCCTGGCGCTGGCGCAGGCTTATCCGAGCAAACCGATCCGCATCGTCGTGCCCTTCACGCCCGGCAGTGCCACGGACATCATGGCGCGCATCGTGGGCGAGAAACTCGGCACGGCCTGGGGCCAGACCGTGATCGTCGATAACAAACCCGGGGCCGGCGGCACGGTGGGCTCGGCCTTCGTGGCCAAGAGCGAACCCGACGGCTACACCCTGCTGGTGGTGTCCACCGGCCACGTGGTCAACCCGGTGCTCTACCCGGGGTTGAGCTATGACACCGTGGGCGACTTTGCCGGCATCACGCCGCTGGCCTCCCTGCCCAATGTGCTGGTGGTGGGCGCCAACAGCCCGATCAAGAACGTGCAGGAATTGATCGCTGCGGCCAAGGCCAACCCCGGCAAGCTCAACTACGCTTCGGCCGGCACCGGCAGCGCCACCCACGTGAACGCCGAGAAATTCCGCGCCGTCACGGGCATCCAGGCCACCCACATCCCTTTCAAGGGCACGCCCGAGACCATCACCGAGACCGTGGCCGGCCGCGTCGACTTCATGTTCACGCCCGTGCTCTCGTCCATCCCGATGATCCGCGACAACCGCATGCGCGCCCTGGCGGTCAGCACGGCCCAGCGTTCCTCGGCCCTGCCGGAGGTGCCCACCGTGTCCGAAGCCGGCGTGCCCGGTTTTGTGTTCGACTTCTGGATCGGCCTGCTGGCGCCGGCCAAGACACCGCGCGACGTCGTCAACAAGCTCAACCAGGAGGTCGGCAAGGCCCTGGCCCAGCCCGACGTCAAGGAACGCATGGCCAAGCTCGGTGGCGAGCCGATGCCGATGAGCCCCGAGCGTTTTGACGCCTTCATCCGCGAAGAGCACGCGACCCTGAGCGTCATCATGAAGGACGCACCCAAGTAAGACCTGGCCACGCCCCCTGCAGCCCCCCTGCCGAGTCGCAGGGGGCTGTCCTGAACCCTTGCGGAGACCCCTGCCCATGCAGCCACTGCGCGTCAACATCTTCAACACCTCCAGCAACCTGCCGCTGCTCGCGGCGCAGGAGGCCGGCTGTTTTGCGCGGCGTGGCCTGGCGCTGGAGATCCAGCACACGCCGAACTCCGATACGCAGCGCGCCGGCCTGGCCGCGGGCAGCTTCGACATCGCCCACGCCGCGGTGGACAACGCCGTGGCCATGGCGGAGGCGGGGCAGGACGTGCTCATCGTGCTCGGTGGTGACGCCGGCATGAACGAGTTCATGGTGCGTCCGGAGATCCAGACCATGGCCGATCTGCGCGGCAAGGTGCTGGCGGTCGATGCGCCCAACACGGCCTACGCCCTGGTGGCCAAGAAGATCCTCAAGAACCATGGTTTGCTGGAAGGCCGCGACTACACCGTGCGCCTGGCCGGCGGCACCGGCCCGCGCGCAGCCGCCATGGTGGCCGACCCGCAGCTGGCGGCCGCCATGATCAACCCGCCCTTCTCCTTCACGGTGCGCCAGCAGGGCCTCAAGAGTCTGGGCAGCCAGTTCGCACTGCTGGGGCCCTACCAGGCCACCGGCGCCTTCGTCATGCGCGACTGGGCGCGAGCCCATGTGGAGCTGTTGCAAGACTATCTGGCGGCCTGTATCGAAGGGCAGCGCCTGGTCATGAACCCGGCCCGCCGCACGCCGATGATCGATCTGCTGGTGCGCAGCTTCAAGCTCGACCCGGTGGCGGCGGCCGGCACCTACGAGGCGCTGCTCACGCCGGGCGCCGGCCTGGCGCCGGACGCCCGCTTCAACACCGAGGGTTTCCGCGCCGTGCTGGCCATCCGTGCCGAGATGGAGGGCATGTGGGGCGGCACCCCGCCGGCTCCGGCCAAGTACATCGACCTGTCGTATGCCGAACATGCCATCCAGAAAATTTCATAAGCAGAGGAGATCCACCATGAAGCGTTTTGTCCTGAGCGTCCTGTCGGCCCTGGCCCTGGGCTCTGCCCTCGCGCAGGGCTATCCGGCCAAGCCCATCAAGTTCATCGTGCCCTTCACCGCGGGCAGCGCCACCGACATCGTCGCGCGCACCGTCGGTGAGTCCATGAGCCGCAGCATGGGCCAGCCCATCGTCATCGAGAACAAGCTGGGCGCCGGCGGCACCATCGCCGCCGCCCAGGTCGCCAAGAGCGAGGCCGACGGCTACACCATCCTCGTGCATTCCTCGGCGCATGCGCTGAACCCTGCTCTCTACCCCAACCCCGGCTACGACACGCTCAAGGACCTGACGGGCGTGACTGCGCTGGCCGCCATTCCCAATGTGCTGGTGGTCCATCCGAACAAGGGCTGGAAGACCCAGGCCGAGCTGGTCGCCGCGGTCAAGGCCAACCCGGGCAAGTTCAACTACGCCTCGGCCGGCATCGGCAGCGGCACGCACATGAACGCCGAAATCTTCCGCCTGCAGGCCGGCATCGACGCCCTGCACGTGCCCTACAAGGGCACGCCCGACGCGATGAACAACGTCATCGGCGGCTCCAACGACTGGTTCTTCGCGCCCCTGGCCTCGGCCCTGCCCCTGATCCGCGACAAGCGCCTGCAGGCCCTCTCGGTCAGCACCAAGATGCGCGCCTCCACCCTGCCCGACGTGCCCACCAGCGTCGAAGCCGGCCTGCCCGCTTCCGACTACACCCTGTGGGTCGGCATGATCGTGCCCATGGCCACACCGACGGCCGTGGTGAAGAAACTCAACGAAGAAGCCCTCAAGGCGCTCAGCAGCCCCGAGCTGAAGGAGCGCATGGCCAAGCTGGGCGCCGACCCCTTCCCCATGGCGCCCGAGGCCTTCAACGCCTACATCAAGGGCGAAATCGAGGTGGCCGCGCGCATCGTCCAGGCGGCCAACCTGAAGGCGCAGTAGAGCGGATCGGTTTCCCATGAAGATCCATTTCACTGGCATCGGCAAGATGGGCCTGCCCATGGCCGGGCACCTGGCCGCCGCCGGGCACGCCCTGACAGCCTATGACCCCTGCGACGAGCGTTGCGAACTGGCGCAGGAGCAGGGCCTGACCGTGGTGGGCGACGCCGCCGCTGCCATGGCGGCAGCCGATGTCGTCTTCTCCTCCTTGCCGCACGACGCGGCCTTGAGCGCCGTGGCCGCCCAGGTGGCGGCTGCCGCCCGGCCCGGCACCGTCTATGTGGACACCAGCACCGTTTCGATGCAGGCCTCGGCCGACGCGGCGCAGGCGCTGGACGGCAAGGGCCTGGCCTATCTGCGCACCGCCGTCTCGGGCAACAACAAGATGGCCGAGGCCGGGCAGCTCACCGTGCTGGCCTCCGGCCCGCGGGCGGCCTACGAGCAGGTGCTGCCGCTGCTCAAGACCCTGGGCCCCCATCACTTCTATCTGGGCGAGGCCGAGCAGGCGCGCCTGATGAAGCTGGTGGTCAACCTCATGATCGCCCAGACCAGCGCCATGCTGGCCGAGGCCCTGACCCTGGGGCGCAAGGGCGGCCTGGACTGGCAGGCCATGTGGGAGGTGCTCACCGCCAGCGCCGTGGCCTCGCCCATCGTCAAGGCCAAGTCCGCGCAGCTGAGCCAGCGCGACTTCACGCCCACCTTCACGGTGGAGCAGATGATCAAGGACCTGGACCTGATTCTCGACGCCGGGGTGGCCAGCAATGTGCCCCTGATGCAGGCCGCCATGACCCAGAAGCTCATGCACGCCGCCGTGGTGCAGGGCAACGGGCTGGACGATTACGCTGCCATCATCAAGGTGCTGGAACGCGGCGCGGGTTTAAACCCCAAGCTGTAAGCTGAAGCTGCCGATTTCCCTGGAGAGTTTTGTGAACCCTTTCGTCTACACCGCCCAGCCCGCGCGCGTCGTCTTCGGCGCGGGTTCCCTCTCGCAGCTGGCCAAGGAGATCGATGCCCTGGGCTGCAAGCGCGCGCTGGTGCTCTCCACGCCCGAGCAGCGGGCTTCGGCCGAGAGGGTGGCAGGTCTGCTGGGGGCGCGTGCGGCCGGCGTGTTCGACCGCGCGGTCATGCACGTGCCCATCGAGACCGCACGCGAGGCGCGTGAGGTGGCCAGGCAGCTCGGCGCCGATTGCGCCGTGGCCATCGGCGGCGGCTCCACCACGGGTCTGGGCAAGGCCGTCGCGCTCGATTCGGGCCTGCCCATCCTGGCCATCCCCACCACCTACGCGGGCTCGGAGATGACCCCCATCTACGGCATCACCGAGGCCGGGCTCAAGAAAACCGGGCGCGACCTGCGCGTGCTGCCGCGCACCGTGATCTACGACCCCGAGCTCACGCTGAGCCTGCCCGTATCTTTGAGCGTCACCAGCGGCATCAACGCCATCGCGCACGCGGCCGAGGGCCTGTACGCGGTGGACAGCAATCCCATCATGGACCTGATGGCCGAGGAGGGCATCACGGCCCTGGGCCGCGCGCTGCCGGCCATCGTGAGGAACGCCGCTGACGTGGTGGCACGCGCCGACGCACTGTACGGCGCCTGGCTCTGCGGCACGGTGCTGGGCCACGTGGGCATGGCCCTGCACCACAAACTCTGCCACACCCTGGGTGGCAGCTTCAACCTGCCGCACGCCGAGACCCATACCATCGTCCTGCCGCACGCCCTGGCCTACAACAGCCAGGCTGCGCCGCAGGCCATGGTGCGCATCCGGCGCGCCCTGGGTGGCGGCTCGGCCGCGCAGGCCGTCTTTGATCTGGCCAGGAACAACGGCGCGCCGGTTGCGCTGAAAGACATCGGCATGAAAGCCGCCGATCTGGACCGGGCCTGCGACATTGCGCTGCAGAACCAGTACCCCAACCCGCGCCCCCTGGAGCGCGCGGCCATCCGCCAGCTTTTCCAGGACGCCTTTGACGGCGTGCGGCCCGCAACCTGATCCCGGCCTCAGGTGCTTCCCTGTAACCCTGCCTAGCCGGGGGATATCTTGCAATTAAATTGCACACAATTTAATTGCAAGCAATAATTCAGCCCATGCCGAATCAGAAACTCTCCGTCGACCAGGTCCTGCAGCTGGACAATCAGCTCTGTTTTGCGCTGTATTCCGCCTCGCACGCCATGTCCAAGGCCTACAAGCCGCACCTGGACGCGCTGGGCCTGACCTATCCCCAGTACGTGGCCATGCTGGTGCTGTGGGAGCGGGATGGGCTGACGGTCTCCGAGATCGGCGAGCGTCTTTATCTCGACTCGGGCACGCTCACACCCCTGCTCAAACGCCTGGAAACCACGGGCTACATCAGCCGCCTGCGGGATACGACCGACGAACGCCGGGTGCTGATCCAGCTCACCGCAGCGGGCCGCAGGCTCAAGAGCAAGGCTGCGCCCATACCCGGTTGCATGTTCGAGGCCATGCAGTGCGCGCCGGCTGAACTCGCCACCTTGACCCGCCAGGTGCAGCAGCTGCGCGATCGCCTGCAGGCCTGATTCCCCATTTTTTCAACCACCACCAGGAGCTCACCATGCCCACCACTCTCGACAAAGTTGTCTACACCGCCAAGGCCCATACCACCGGCGGCCGCGACGGCCGTGCCACCACCGACGACGGCCTGCTCGACGTCAAGCTGTCTCCGCCCAAGGCCATGGGTGGTGCCGGCGGCGCGACCAATCCCGAACAGCTGTTCGCCGCTGGCTACTCGGCCTGTTTCATGGGCGCGCTCAAGCACGTGGCCGGCATGAAGAAGGTGGCCGTACCGGCCGACGCGGCGATCGACGCCGAGGTGGACATCGGCCCCATCCCCCAGGGTTTCGGCATCGCTGTGCGCATGGCCGTGGGCCTGCCGGGTCTGGACCGCGCCGTGGCACAGGATCTGGTGGACACCGCCCACAAGGTCTGCCCCTACTCCAACGCCACCCGTGGCAACATCGTCGTGGACCTGCGTCTGGTCTGAGGTCATGAAAAAAGCCGCCGGGCTCCTCGAGCCCGGCGGCTTTTTTTTGGATTGGGGCTGATCAGCCCGGTTTGATATTGGCCTTGATCACCACTTCTTTCCAGCGGGCCTGTTCCTTGGCGACGAAATCGGCGTACTCCTTGGGCGGGCCGCCCCCGGGGACGGCGCTTTCGGCTTCGTGTTTGGCCACGACGTCAGGCGCGCGCAGGGCCTTGGCGCATTCCTGCTGCAGACGCGTGATGATGGCCGGCGGCGTGCCGGCCCGGGCGTGGATCCCGTACCACTGCACGGTCTCGAAACCCGGGAAAAGTTCGGAGACGGACGGAACATCCGGCAGCACGGCGATACGCTGGGCCGACCCCACGGCCAGGCAGCGCAGCGCGCCGCTCTTGATGTGCGGCAACAGCGCCGGCGTGCCCGCCGAGAAAAACTCGATGCGGCCGGCCAGCACATCCGTCAGCGCCGGGCCGGTGCCGCGGTAAGGGATGTGGGTCATGAAAATTCCGGAACGCAGCTTGAGGGCTTCAACAGCCAGGTGGCCTGCACTGGCGTTGCCCGCAGAGGCGTAGTTGAGTTGGCCGGGCTTGGATTTGGCGTAGGCGATGAAGGACTTCAGATCGGTCACCGGCACATCCTTGTGCACGCAGAACAGGCTGGGGATGCGGTTGAGCAGGGTGACCGGCGTGAAGTCCTTGTTCACGTCGTAGCCGGCGTCGGGGTAGATCAGCGGGTTGACCACCATCAGCCCGATATGGCTCATGATGATGGTGTAGCCGTCGGCCGGGGAACGCAGCATCTCCTGCATGGCCGGCACACCGCCGCCGCCGCCCTTGTTGTCGATGACAAAGTTGGCCCCCATCTGCTTGGTCAGCTCCGCGGCGATGCTGCGCGCGACGATGCTGGAGGTGCCGCCGGGGGCGAAGGGAACGATCCAGCGTATGGGCTTGCTGGGCCAGGCGTCCTGGGCCTGCGCGGGCAGACCGGCGGCAGCCAATCCGCTGGCGCCCATCCATTTCAGGCAGTCGCGTCGGTCCAGTTGGGCATCGTTTCGGTTCATGGGTCTCTCTCGTGGGTGTCAAAGACAGGTTTATGAAGGAAAAACGGCGGCAGCGCAATTTGGAGATATCCCTAATAGAGGAACTACTCATGGAGCCAGAAGCGTCGCCGCCCGTGTCAGGTGCGTGCCCAGCAGTGTTGCACAGTCCTGCGGGTGGCTGTTGATCAGGCAATGGCTGGCGCCGGTCGCCGCCGCAGTCTGCACGCGCCGCCCCGGAAGTCGATGATGCGCGCGGACGCATCGTGTTCGTCGTCGGCCAGGGCCCGCTCGAAGCGGGCGCCACCAGGCCGTACCAGTGGTCATGCACCGCGCCGGGCACGACATCCTGGATCACCGATACCACGGGCATGAGCGGCGCGCGCTGCGCTGTGCTCACGGCCAGCGGCAGCAGCTGGCCGTCCTTGCTGCGGGGCCCGACGGGTCCGTTCCCTGGCGCATGCTTCGTCTCCTCGTTCTTCTGGGCAGCGGCCATGACAGGAGCAAAGCTGGCGGGAAATACCGGTCTCCGAGGGCAGCTATAAGCCAGGCTTATGGGCTGGAGCTGCACAGGGCAGTGCCCGGGCCTCGGTGCTGCGCTGTGGCCTGTGCCAGCACGGCATGGGCCTGGCTGGCATCCTGCCCGCGCCAGGCCACGATCTGGTCCGGACGCATGAGCGCCAGGGGCGCCTCGTACAGGGTGGCCAGTTCCGCCGACGCCTGCCGCACCACCCGCAGGTCCAGCCCCAGCGCTTGCGCTGCCTGCCCGAAGGCCCGCGTGTCGGGCGCGTCGGGTCCGAGCGCGAGCAGCGTCCATTCAAAGTGGAAGGTGTCGTAGAGCGAACGCCCGTCCGCCAGCCAGGCGTGCGGTGGTCGGCCGCCGGGACAGGCGCTGGGCACATAGGTGTTCGGCGCGTCGGGTGGCGGGGACGTGCCGTCCGCCACGATGATGGGGCTGCCGTCGTAGCGGCCGCCGAAGGTGACACCGGGGATGTTGAACTCGCGGCGCACGTGGCCGTTCAAATAATCCGAGGCCACGCTACGGGCCTGCGCGCCTTCAGGGCTGTCCGCCTCGAGGTCGGCTGCCGCCTCGAACAGGCCGATCGAGTCTGCGAACTGGCGCGCATAGCCGGTGTTGCGCAGGGCCAGGGGCTTGCGTTCTTGTTCGTAGCTGTCCAGGAGTGTTGCCGGCGCTATGCCGCGTATCACGTGGGCCAGTTTCCAGCCCAGGTTGACGGCATCCTCGACCGCGGTGTTGTAGCCCAGTCCGCCTGTGGGGGTGAACAGATGCACGGCATCGCCGCCCAGCAAGACACGGCCCCGCTGGAACGATTCCGCCACCAGGGCGTGGCCAGCCAGCCAGATGGCCATGGACAGGATTTCGATCTCGATGTCCTGTCCGTAGGCCAGCGAGAAAAGGCGCCGTGCATCGGCCTCGGTCAGCGCCTCGGTGGCGTCGTCGTCGGCCATCTGGATGTGGAAGGCAAATTCGCTGACACCGTCGACCGACATGATGAAGGCGCGCAGCTGAGGGTTGACCACCACATACATCCAGGACCGGTCGTTGGGATTGCGGGCATAAAAATCGGGCGCCTTCAGGTACACCGCCAGCATCTTGCCGCCCATGAACTTGCGCTTGAAGCCGGTGGCGCCCTGCCAGGCGATGCCCAGCCGGGTGCGCACGAAGCTGCGCGCCCCGTCGGCCCCCACGAGGTAGGCCGCCCGCACGCTGACGGGCGCGCCCTCTGCGACGGGCTGCACCACGGACTCGATGCCCTGGCCGGTGTCGGCGAACGAGGTGAGCCGCCAGCCGTAGCGCAGATCCACCGAAGGCAGCTGCTGCGCATGCTCACGCAGCTGGACCTCCACGAATTTCTGCGAAATGCGGTGCGGCAGTTCGGCCGCGCTCCACGAACCCGACATGCTCCTGATCGCCTGCGGCGCCGCCGCCGCGGTCGGCAGCCGCAGGCGGGCCAGCTCGGTGCCGGCAAAGCGCGTCAGGTAGGCGATGTCGGTGGGGTGGTCCGGCGGCAGGCCCAGGCTGCGGATTTTCTGCGCAAAACCCAGGCGCCGGAAATGCTCCATGGTGCGGGCCTGCGTGGCATTGGCCTGCGGGTTGAAGGCGGTCCCGGGCCTGGGGTCGACCAGCAGGCAGCGGATGTGGCGCCGCCCCAGTTCATTGGCCAGCATCAGACCGCAGGGGCCGCCGCCGGCGATCAGGACATCGGTGGTGCAGGGCTGGGTCATCAAGGGGTGCTTGCCGACTTGACGAATTGCCGGTTGATGAAGCGGTAGGTGCTGGCGCGCTGTTCCGTCTTCTCCTGGCATGTCCCGTTGGCGGGGCACAGGCTTTCCTTGGTCACGATCAGCTCTTGCAGCAGGGGGGCATTGCCTGCACTCGAAAATTTCCACTCCACACGGGTGCTCTCGGCCTCCGTGCCGCCGTTTCTGTCCAGTCTGGAGCCCTCGCTGAAAGCGGCCTTGTGCAGCACCACGGGCGTGTCGTCTTGCAGCTGAAGGATGTATTTCTCACCCTCGGTCGTGCCCTGGGCAGAACCGGAGATGCTGGAAACGATTTCGGAGACGCCATCGCCGTCCAGATCAAGCACCTGGAACTCCGGGCCGATGCCGGACCTGACCTCGACGACTTCCTGCAGACCGGGGCGTACCAGCAGGGCGCCGGGCTCGGCATTTTTGCCGCGTCCGCCCAGGGTGACACCTGCCAGGTAGACCGTCTCACGACTGAGCAGCTGGACGGCCTTGAGGTCGAAGACCTCGATCTCCTCGTCCGACTTCCTTTTCCACCAATCGATGATCTGCTCCCTGGCAGGGGCCCCGCCGTCCATGGGAGCCGCATTCGAAGCACTTGTCTCTGCCACGGCTTCAGCGGCCGCAGGAGGGACGGCCAGGGGCGGGGCGCTGACGATGGGCTCACGCCCGGATTCACCGCAAGCGGCCAGACAAAGGCATGCCAGGCCGACGGATTTTCGCCACATCATCTCCATACCTCCTTCCTTGGGGCCGATGCAGCCATTCTGACCGCGGAACTCAGTTCACGCCGAAACGTCCGGTCCATTTCTGCTCGTAGTTCATCTTGGCGAAATGCTCGGCCATGAAGTCGATGAAGGTGCGCACCTTGGCCGAGAGGTGCTTGCGGCTGGGGTAGGCCAGGTTGATGGTCAGGCGCGGCAGGTCCCATTCGTCGAGCACGGGCACCAGGCGGCCGGCCACCATGTCGTCGTAGACGATGTAGGTGGGTTGCACCAGGATGCCCAGGCCGTCGAGCGCGGCCGCACGCAGGATCTGGCCGTCGTTGGATTCGAGCTGGCCCTTGACGTGCAACGCGGTGGTCTCGGCCTCGCGCGTGAAACGCAGCTCGTTGGGGTTGTTGGCGTGGGTGTAGATCAGCAGCTTGTGCTGCGCCAGGGCTTCCAGCGTCTGGGGCCGGCCGTGGCGGGCCAGGTAACGCGGTGCGGCCACCAGGATGCGGCGTGTCTGTGCCAGGCGGCGCACGGTGATGTTGGAGTCGGGTTCGAACTCGCGCGTGCGGATGGCCACATCGATGTTGTTGTCGATGATGTCCAGGTAGCGGTTGGCCGCCTCCACGTGCACGCTGACATTGGGGTAGCGGTCGGTGTAGGCGCGCAGCAGCGGCGCCACGTGCTGCATGGAAAAGGACAGCGAGGCGCTGATGCGCAGCGTGCCCGTGGGGTTGAGCGTGCTGGCGTTGACGGCGTCCTCGGCGTCCCTCATGTCGGCCAGCAGGGTCTTGGCGCGGCTGAAGAACTCCTGGCCGGTGTCGGTCAGGAAGAGGCGGCGCGTGTTGCGTTCCACCAGGCGCGCGGCCAGCCGGTCCTCCAGCGCCTGCAGGTGGCGGCTGGCGGCGGCGTTCGAAAGCCCCAGCGCCTCGGCGGCACGGCTCAGGCTGCCGGTCTCGGCTACCTGGACGAACAGCTCAATTTCGGCAAAACGGTCCAAACCGGTCTCCAGTTTTTTCGCTGCGCGGAAAAGTCATTTGCGGCAGCGCCCTTCCCCAAATTGTCGCGGACTTTTACATTTATCGAGCTCAGCAAGAACCCGCAGGAGACAAACGGTATGCGCAACCTCAACGAGGACACCATCACCCAGGCCGTGATCGAGCGCTTTTCCAGAACGCCCGACCCGCGCCTCAAGGAGATCATGACCAGCCTGGTGCAGCACCTGCACGCCTTCGCGCGCGAGGTGCGGCTGACCGAGGAGGAGTGGTTCAAGGGCATCCAGTACCTCACGGCGACCGGCCAGATGTGCAGCGACACGCGCCAGGAGTTCATCCTGCTGTCCGACACCCTGGGCCTGTCCATGCTGACGGTGGCCATGAACAACGACAAACCGGCCGGCTGCACCGAACCCACGGTGTTCGGCCCCTTCTTCCTGGAGCAGGCGCCCGAGTACCAGCTCGGTGACGACGTGGCCAACGGCGCCAAGGGCGAGCCCTGCCTGGTCAGCGGCACCGTCAAGGGCCTGGGCGGCGAGCCGATTCCGAATGCACTGATCAACGTCTGGCAGGCCGACGCCGACGGCAACTACGACGTGCAGTACGCGCACCTGGCCCATCCCCAGGCGCGCGGCATCCTGCATGCCGACGCGCAGGGGCGCTTCCATTTCAAGACCATCCTGGCCGAGGCCTACCCCATCCCCAGCGACGGGCCGGTGGGCGCCATGCTCAAGGCCACCAGGAACCACCCCTGGCGGCCGGCCCATCTGCATTTCATGATCGAGGCGCCAGGTTACGAACGCCTGATCACCCATGTGTTCCGCAACGGGGACCCCTACCTCGATTCCGACGTCGTGTTCGGCGTGCGTTCCACCCTGATCGCGGACTGGGTGAAGCAGCCGGATGGCAGCTACCTGCTTGAGTACGACTTCGTGCTCAACCCCGGAACCTGAAAGAGGGCCGCCGGCCCGAGTTCATCGACCTGACCCGCTTCATGTAACGGAGCCCCCATGCTGTTCGCCTTCATCTTGATGGACAAGCCCGATCACGCCGCCCTGCGCCAGCGCGTGCGCCCCGAGCACAAGGCCTACCTGGCCGCCGTGGCCGAGCGCATGGCCTTTGCCGGCCCCTTCACGCACGACGACGGCAAGACCATGCTGGGCAGCCTGCTGGTGATCGACTTCCCCGGCCGCGACGCCGCGCACGCCTGGCTGGCCAAGGAGCCGTTCACCCAGGCCGGCCTGTACGCCAGCACCACCATCCACGCCTTCGTGAACCTGTGGCCGCAGAAGGCCGGTTTCCCGCCGGCGGCCTGAACGGAGCGGATCAGTGATCAAGCACATCGTGATGTGGAACGTGCGCGGCGACACGCCGGCCGAGAAGACGCTGGCCATCGCGCAGCTGCAGCGCAGTTTCGAGAGCCTGCGTGGCCGCATCCCCGGCCTGCTGCGTCTGGAGATCGGTGTGGACAGCAGCCGTATCGACTACGCCTGTGACGTGGTGCTGTATTCCGAGTTCGAGAGCCAGGCGGCGCTGGACGCCTATGGGACGCATCCCGAGCACCTGCGCGTGAAGAGCGAGGTGGCCGACCTGCGCATCGCCCGCCACCAGGTGGACTACACCGCACCCTGAATTTTTTGTTTTCCTAGGAACGATCATGAGCAACTCTTTGAACGACGAACTGCTGATCCGCCAGATGGTGGAGCGCTGGGCCGTCTGGCGCGACGCCGGCGACTGGGAGCGTTTCGCCACCGTCTGGCATCCCGAGGGCGTGATGATGGCCACCTGGTTCCAGGGGCCGTTTGCCGAGTTCATCCGCGTGACGAAAGAGGGCTGGGCCAAGGGCGTGAGCATCCTGCACTTCCTGGGCGGTTCGGCCATCGAGGTCGCGGGGGACCGCGCGATAGCCCAGACCAAGATGACCATCTCGCAGCGCGGCATGGTCGAAGGCGAGAACGGCCCGGTGCTGTGCGACGTGGTCTGCACCGGCCGCTTCTACGACTTCGTGAGCAAACACAATGGCGCATGGAAGGTGCTGCACCGCCAGCCCATCTACGAGAAGGACCGCATCGACCCGGTGGACTCCACGGCCCAGCTCAAGCTCGACCAGCAGGCCCTGGCCGGTTTCCCCGAGGGCTACCGCCACCTCGCCTACATCCAGACCCGCATCGGCTACACCGTCAAGATGGACATGCCCATGCTCAAGGGCCCGGTGGTCGAGGAGCTCTATCGCCGCGGCGCGCGCTGGCTGGCCGGCGGCGCAATCGAGCGCTGATTCCTGACACCCGATCACGAGGAGACAAGCATGAACAAGATGCAGGCATCCATTTTCAAACGCCGCGACATCGTGCGCGCCCTGCCAGCCGCCGCCCTGTTGGGGATGGCACCGTCGGCCTGGGCGCAGAGCGCCTACCCGAGCCGTCCCTTGCGCGTGATCGTGCCGCAGCCGCCGGGCGGCGGTTTCGATTTCGTGGCCCGCGCACTCGGTGAGCGACTGAGCAAGCAGATCGGCCAGAGCGTGGTGGTCGAGAACAAGCCCGGCTCGGGCACCCTGGTGGGCACGGACGCCGCCGCCAAGGCCGACCCGGACGGCTACACCCTGCTGATGGGCTCGGTCTCCAATATCGCGCTCAATATGGGCCTGTACGACAAGCTGTCCTACGACAGCCTGCGCGACTTCGAGCCCGTGGGCCTGGCCGTGAGCTACAGCTACACGCTGATGGCGCGCAAGGACCTGCCCTTCAACTCCCTGCAGGACGTGGTGGCCTATGCCAAGGCCAATCCGGGCAAGCTCAACTACGCCTCGGCCGGCAACGGCTCCGGCCAGCATGTGCTGGCCGCGGCCCTGTGGCATCTGGCCGGGGTCAACGTCACCCACATTCCCTACAAGGGCGCGCAGGCGGCGTATCAGGATCTGCTGGGCGGCCGCGTGGATCTGTTCTTCGATCTCTCGTCCACCGCGCGCGGCCAGGTCCAGGCCGGCACCGTCAAGGCTCTGGCCCTGTCGGGCGCCGAGCGCAACCCCATGCACCCGGACGTGCCCACCATCCTGGAGAGCGGCGTGGCCCCGCTGGACCTGGAGTCCTGGTTCGGTTACTTCGTGCCCAGCAGGACGCCGGCCGCCGTGCAGGAGCGCCTGCGCAGCGAACTGGCCAAGGTCATCGCGCAGCCCGAACTGCAGGAGACCTTCCGCAAGGCCGGCGGCAAGCCGCTGGCGCTGAACACCGCCCAGACCCTCGCGCTGGTCAAGCGCGATGTGGAGCGCTGGACCAAGCTGGTGCGCGACATCGGCATCAAGGCCGAGTAGACCTCCTGCCGGCGCCACTTGCCGTGGCGTCGGATAATTCCTCCTTCACACAGGCTTCCATCCCCATGAAAATCGACCAGGCTTCCCTCGACCAGCTCTTCCTCAACGCGCGCACCGCCAACGGCTTCCTCGACAAGCCGGTGCCGCTGACGCTGCTGCAGGAGGTGTACGACCTCGCCAAGATGGCGCCCACCTCCATGAACACCCAGCCCACGCGTTATGTGTTCCTGAACTCACCCGCTTCCCGAGCGCGCCTCAAGCCCGCGCTGAGCCCCGGCAATCTGGACAAGACCATGCTCGCCCCGGTGACCGTGATCGTGGCCACCGACACCAGGTTCTACGAGCACATGCCCCAGGTCTGGCATGGCGCCGGCGCCAAGGAGAACTTCGAAGGCAATACCGCCCTGGCCACCGCAACGGCCACGCGCAACGGCACCCTGGGCGGCGCCTACTTCATCATGGCGGCGCGTGCCCTGGGCCTGGACTGCGGCCCCATGAGCGGTTTCGACATCGCCAAGGTCAACGCCGAGTTCTTCCCCGACGGCCGCCTGACGGCCAACTTCCTGATCAACCTCGGTTACGCCGACCACAGCAAGGAATTCAAGCGCAACCCGCGCCTGAGCTTCGAGCAGGCTTGCCAGGTGCTGTAAGCCCCTGGCAAGCCCTGCGGCTGCATTGCGCTCACCCCTCCCCAACCCTCCCCTTCCAGGGGAGGGGGCAGCTACACTTGGGGCCTGCTGTCTGACCCTCCCCGCCGGGGAGGGTTTTCGTTTCTGCCCGTCTTGCCGTGAACTTCCTGCCCATCACCGATCCCTACTTTTACCTGGTCTCGGTGCCCGCAGTGCTTTTGCTGGGCATCAGCAAAAGCGGTTTCGGCGCCGGCTTCGGTTCGCTGGCCGTGCCCCTGATGGCGCTGGCGGTCACGGTGCCGCAGGCCGCGGCCATCCTGATGCCGGTGCTGCTGCTCATGGACCTGCTGGGCATCACGGCCCTGCGCAAGGAGTTTGACAAGGACCTGCTCAAGTTCCTGCTGCCCTTCGGCCTGCTGGGCACGCTGATCGGCGCGCTGCTCTTCAAGCTGCTGTCCGCCTCCATCGTGGCGGGCATCGTGGGCGTGTTCACGCTGCTCTTCCTGGCGCAGCGTCTGCTGTTCCCGCCGCGCGCCGACAGCACGCCGCCGCCGCGCTGGCTGGGTGGGTTGCTCACCACGGCCGGCGGTTTCACGAGCTTCGTGGCGCACGCGGGTGGGCCGCCCATCGCGGCCTATGTGCTGCCGCTCAAGCTCAAGCCTGTGGTGTTTGCGGCCACCCTGTCCTGGTTCTTCTTTTTCATCAACCTGTCCAAGTGGGTGCCCTATGCCTGGCTGGGCCTGTTGGACTGGCGCAACCTGGCCACCTCCATCGTGCTCTTGCCGCTGGCGCCGGTGGGCGTGTGGACAGGTGTGCGCATGGCGCGGCGCATCGATGCGCAGCTGTTCTACCGGCTGATCTACCTCGGCCTCTTCCTCACCGGCACCAAGCTGGTCTGGGACGCCTTTCACTGAGGTTCCGCGCTGCTCAGGATTCGCCAGCGGGCTTGTGCTGGCGCTCGGCGCGCTCCTGGGCCATCTGCTCTTCCAGCTGCTGGCGGCCCTGGCGCACCACGGCGATCAGCTTGCTGCGGTCCTTGTAGTGCGGGTGCATCTTCTCGAACAGTTCCAGGTTGTGCTGGCGGAAACGCCAGGCGAACTGGCGTGCCTGCTCCTGCGTGTGGCCCAGCAGCTCCAGCACGCTGCGCGCGCTGCGCAGACTGGACTCGAAAAGTTCGCGTTGCACCAGCTGCACGCCGCGTTCGCGCAGTTCGTGCCAGTGCGTGACGTCACGCGCGCGCGCCACGATCTGCAGGGCGGGGAAGTTCTCGCGCACCAGGTCCACGATCTTGAGCGACTGCTCCTTGTCGTCCACCGCCACCACCAGCACCCTGGCGCTGGCCGCGCCGGCGATGCGCAGCAGGTCCAGGCGCGTGGCGTCGCCGTAATGCACGCGGTAGCCGAAGCTGCGCGCCGCCTCGATCATGTCGGCGTCGTGGTCCAGCACGGTGCTGGGGATGCCCTGGGCCAGCATGACACGCGCCACGATCTGGCCGTAACGGCCGAAGCCGGCAATCAGCACCGGCGCTTCCTGCGGCTCCGAGATTTCGTCCGGCGCGGCACCGCCGGCGGCGGCCAGGCGCGGCACCAGCAGCTTGTCCACCGCCAGCAGCAGCAGGGGGCTCAGCAGCATGGACAGGGCCACCGCGCCGATCAGCAGCGAGGTGGTCTGGCCCGAGAGCAGTTGCGCGCCGGCCGCGGTCTGGAAGACCACGAAGGCGAACTCACCGCCCTGGGTCAGCAGCAGGGTGATGACGGGGCGCTCGGGCAGGGGCACGCGCATGAAGCGTGTCATGGCATAGATCAGCACCGCCTTGATGGCCAGGAAACCCAGCACCAGCAGGGCGATCAGTCCGGGCGCTGAGCGCAGCACCGAGAGGTCGATGCTCATGCCGACCGCGATGAAGAACAGGCCCAGCAGCAGGCCCTTGAAGGGTTCGATGTCGGTTTCCAGCTCGCGCCGGTACTCGCTCTCGGCCAGCAGCACGCCGGCGAGGAAGGCGCCCAGGGCCATGGACAGGCCGATCTGCTGCATCAGCGTGGCGATGCCCACCACCAGCAGCAGGGCGGCGGCGGTGAAGATCTCGGGCGTGCGGCTGCGCGCGATCCAGCGCAGCAGGGGACGCAGCAGCAGGCGGCCGCCCAGCACGATGCCCCCGATGACGAGCACGATCTTGAGCAGCTCACCCCAGCGGAAGTCGCCATTGGCCTGGCCCGGCTCGGCGCCCAGCAGGGGCAGCAGGGCCAGGATGGGGATGGCGGCCACGTCCTGGAACAGCAGGATGGAAAAGCCGGCCTGGCCGCCCGGCGTGGGCAGCAGGTTGCGCTCGCCCATGACCTGCAGGGCGATGGCGGTGGAGGACAGGGCCAGGCCCAGAGCCGCCACCAGCGGAGTTTTCCAGCCACCGAGCTGGGCCGGGAAGAGCAGGCCCAGGGCATAGATGCCGAGGAAGAGCGCGGCGCTGCAGGCCAGCACCTGGGCGCTGCCCCAGCCGAAGATGGGCCGGCGCAGACTCCAGAGTCGGCGCGGCTCCAGCTCCAGCCCGATCAGGAAGAGCATGAGCACCACGCCGAATTCGGCGAAGTGCAGCACGTCCTGCACCTCGCTGACCAGGCCCAGGCCCCAGGGGCCGATGATGATGCCCGCGCCCAGATAGCCAATGATGGCGCCCAGGCCCAGGTATTTGCTCAGGGGCACGGCGATGACGGCGGCGCAGAGGTAGACGAAGGTGTGGCCGAGCCAGCTGGAGGTGTGTTCCATGAATGAGACGCCTG
>JAGWTL010000013.1 GCA_028869035.1 Burkholderiales bacterium
ACCGTCTTCGCCGCCAAACCCGGCGCCGCCGCCGCGCCCACCGCTGCCCTGCACTTCGACGAAGGCCTACTGGCCGCGCTGGAGGCGCGCGGCGTCCAGCGCGCCAACGTCACCCTGCACGTGGGCGCCGGCACCTTCTCGCCCGTGAAGACCGAGAACCTGGCCGAACACCGCATGCACCGCGAGTGGTACGAAGTGCCCACCGCCACGCAGCAGGCCATCACCGAGACCAAGGCTCGTGGCGGCCGCATCGTCGCCGTGGGCACCACCACCATCCGCACCCTTGAATCCTGGGCCAAGACAGGCCAGACCAGCGGCGACACCGAGATCTTCATCACGCCGGGCTTCGAGTTCAAAGTGGCCGACCTGCTGGTCACCAACTTCCATTTGCCCAAGTCCACCCTCATGATGCTCGTCAGCGCCTTCGCGGGCTACGAGCACATCATGGCGCTGTACCGGCATGCGATTGAACAGCGGTATCGCTTCTTCAGTTATGGGGATGCGATGATTCTGAGGCGATAGATGCAATCCCTCAGCACTCAAGACCAGCCTCGAACAAAATGGCCAGAAGAAATTTACCAGGGCGTCAGAATAATGACATGCCGGATTGATGATTGAGAAGCGCCAACAGGCGCTTCTTTTCGCCACGATGCACTTGGCCGACAGTCATTGTTGATGTTTCTTTATGCATGACACCTTGTCGTTCAGGCTGAGCCTGTCGAAGCCCTTCGACAGGCTCAGGGCGAACGGATGCGAGGCGCTTGTCATGATTTATGAGAGTCTCGACAAGCAGCGTTGACAACAACTGAAGGCTGTTTGACGCATGAACTTGACTGTCCATCGTTTCGCGTCGATTTCCCAGCTCTTGCTTTGATGCACACCGGGGAATCCGTTTCAGTTCGACAACTGAGAGCGCTTGGTTCATCGAGTTTCGCTCTGCCCAGAACGAAGGCCACCCGAAGGTGGCCTTTTTCATTCAAGCAAGCGCTCTTGCTTGCTTGCCGCTGAAATCACGCCAGGTCGAAGCGATCCAGGTTCATCACCTTGGTCCAGGCCGCCACGAAGTCCTGCACGAACCTCTGCTTGCCGTCGGTGCTGGCATAAACCTCGGCATAGGCGCGCAGCACCGAGTTGGAGCCGAAGATCAGGTCGTTGCGGGTGCCGGTGTACTTGACCTTGCCGCTCTTGCGGTCCCGGCCTTCGAACACTTCGGCTGTGGCATCGATCGCCTTCCACTCCGTGCCCATGTCGAGCAGGTTGACATAGAAGTCGGTCGTGAGCGCACCCACCTTGTCGGTGAACACGCCGTGCTTGCTGCCGTCGGCATTGGCGCCGAGCACGCGCAGGCCGCCGACCAGCGCGGTCAGCTCGGGGGCGGTCAGTCCCAGCAGCTGGGCCTTGTCCACCAGCAGGGCTTCGGTCGGCGCGCCGATCGGGCCTGATCTGTAGTTGCGGAAGCCGTCGGCCAGGGGTTCGAGCACAGCGAAGGACTCGACATCGGTCTGCGCCTGCGTCGCGTCCACACGGCCCGGCGCGAAGGGCACCTCCGCCGCCACACCGGCCGCCTTGGCCGCCTGCTCCACACCCACGCTGCCGGCCAGCACGATCACGTCAGCCAGCGAGAGCTTGCCGGCGATGCCTTGCAGCTTGGCCACAGCCTTGGCCACGCCCTTGTTGACCGCCCAGTCCTTCTGTGGGGCCAGGGCCAGGCGCGCGCCGTTGGCGCCGCCGCGCTTGTCACCGCTGCGGAAGGTGGAGGCCGAGGCCCAGGCCACGGACACCAGCTCACCCACCGAGAGGCCGGAGGCCGCGATCCTGGCCTTGGCATCGGCAATGTCGGCGGCCGTTGGCTTGAGCTTGGCCGCAGGCAGCGGGTCCTGCCAGATCAGATCTTCCTTCGGCACTTCGGGGCCGAGGTAGCGGGCCTTGGGGCCCATGTCGCGGTGGGTCAGCTTGAACCAGGCGCGGGCGAAGGCTTCGGCGAAGGCCTGCGGATCGTCATGGAAACGCTTGGAGATCTTGCCGAAGGCCGGGTCGAAGCGCAACGTCAGGTCGGTGGTCAGCATGGTGGGCTTGTGGAACTTGCCCTTCACATGTGCGTCAGGAATGATGTCCTCGGCGTTCTTGGCGATCCACTGCTTGGCGCCGGCGGGCGACTTGGTCAGTTCCCACTCGTACTTGAACAGGTTCTCGAAGAAGTTGTTGCTCCACAGCGCGGGGGTCTTGGTCCAGGTGACTTCGATGCCGCTGGAGATGGTGTCCTTGCCGTGGCCGCTGCCGAAGTTGCTGTTCCAGCCCAGGCCCTGGGCTTCAATGCCCGCGCCCTCGGGTTCCGGGCCCTTGTGCGATTCGGGCGCGGCGCCGTGGGCCTTGCCGAAGGTGTGGCCGCCCGCGATCAGGGCCACGATCTCCTCGTCGTCCATGGCCATGCGGTAGAAGGTGGTGCGGATGTCCTTGGCCGCCGCCATGTAGTCGCCGCTGGCGTTGGGGCCTTCGGGGTTCACATAGATGAGGCCCATGTGGGTAGCGGCCAGGTTCTGGTTCAGCTCGCCCTCGCCCTTGTTGCGGTCACCCCCGCCGCTGAAGCGCTTGTCTGCCGCCAGCCACTTGGTCTCGGCGCCCCAGTTGATGTCCTGGTCCGGTTCCCACACGTCTTCGCGGCCACCCGCGAAACCGAAGGTGCGAAAGCCCATGGACTCCAGCGCCACGTTACCGGCGAGGATGAAGAGGTCGGCCCAGGAGATCTTCTGGCCGTACTTCTGCTTGATGGGCCAGAGCAGGCGGCGCGACTTGTCGATGTTGACGTTGTCTGGCCAAGAGTTGAGCGGCGCAAAACGCTGCTGGCCCCGGCCGCCGCCGCCGCGCCCGTCAAGCGTGCGGTAGGTGCCGGCAGCGTGCCAGGCCATGCGGACCATCTGGGGGCCGTAGTGGCCGAAGTCGGCCGGCCACCAGTCCTGGCTGTCGGTCATGAGCTTGACGAGATCGGCCTTGAGCGCCTTGTAGTCGAGCTTCTTGAACTCTTCGGCGTAGTTGAACTTCGCGCCCAACGGGTCGGACTTGTTGCCGTGCTGGTTCAGCAGATCGACGCGCAGCTGGTTCGGCCACCAGTCCTTGTTGGTGGTGCCGCCGCCGGCGGCATGGTGGAAGGGACACTTGGCTTCGGTTGACATCAATTCTCTCCTTCGGTCGTTGGTGCTCGGTGGGATGCTGGAAACGTTCAGGCGGGAGTCTCAGCTGGACTGCGCCAGCGCGGCCAGGCATTCGAGCCAGCCCGTCGGGCTGGACTCGCGAATGGATGTGACAGCGAGGGGGCAGATCATGGTGCGCTTCCTGGACTTGAACGAAGCTTCAGTTTATGTAATCACTATTGTTTTCTCAATTCGATTGTTTAAATTAATCAAATAGCCGACACCTATAGACCCCCGGCCTTCGGCACCTGCGTTGGGCGTAGCGGATTTTTAGCACTGCGAACGCCTTGGGGTCAGCGGGACTGGACGCCCGCCGTGTCAAGCAGCCATTCCCGGAACACACGCACCTTTTGCAGTTGGCGCTCGCTGGCGCGGTAGGCCAAGAAGTGCAAGGGCTGCTCCAGCGGCAGGAATCGGCCCAAGCCTAGTTCCACGAGTTCGCCGCGCTCGAGCTCGCGTTCGGCCAGCCGACTGCTCTCGAGTGCCACGCCCACGCCGTCCACCGCCGCCAGGATGGACAGCGCCGCGCGGTCAAAGGAGGGGCGGGGCCGCGCGGGCAGGACCAGGCCGTTGCGCGCGAACCACTGCGGCCAGGTGATCTCGCTGAGCTGCGAGTCGATCAGCACCAGCTCGGCGATCTGCTGTTCCGGCGGCACGTCCTCGCGCAGCAGGCGCGGCGCGCACAGCGGCACGATGCGCTCTGCGCCCAGGGGCAGGCAGACCACGCCGGCGCGCTCGGCCGGCGCGGCATAACTGATGGCCACGTCCACCTCCTGCGCCCGGGTCAGGTCGATCGGTTCGGCGCCGCTGGTCAGGCGGATGTTGATCTCGGGATGGGCCTGCATGAAGCCCGGCAGGCGTGGCCCCAGCCATTTGGCCGCGAAGCTGGGCGGGCTGTGCAGCGCCAGCACCTGCGACTGCGGCGCCAGCGACACCTCGCCGCAGGCCGCCTCGATCACGTCGAACACCCGCGCCAGACTGTCGAGCAGGCGCCGTGCCTCGGGCGTGGGTTCGACGCGCCGGTTGCGCCGCACGAAGAGCGCGCGGCCGAAGTAGTCCTCGAGCTCGCGCACCTGGTGGCTGATGGCCGAGGGCGTGAGGTGCAGCTCGGCCGCGGCCAGCGTGAAGCTCTCGAGCCGGGCGGCCGCCTCGAAGGAGCGCAGCAGGACGAAACTTGGAATTCTTCTCATGCTTTCGTTTTATTCATGAATCTGGCTCATCTTTGTATGAACACTCTTCGTTTGTCAAGACAGCCGCAGACGGCCAAGATCCCACCATCGTGTAACCGCAGCCCACGTCCCGCCGTGGACTGCACAAACCCCAGGAGACCCGCATGAACGCAGTGAACAAGGCCGAAATCGATTCGATCCAGTTGAGCGATGGCCGCGTGTCGATCTACCAGCCCGAGCAGGCCGGCCTGATCTTCCCCTACGAAAAGAAGAAGTTCGCCAGCGTGGCCGAGGAACGCCGCCACCTCAAGGAGCGTCTGGTGGCCGCCTGCCGCGCCTTCGCGCTGCAGGGCTTCGACTACGGCTTCGCCGGCCACCTGACCGTCCGCGACCCGGAGCACCCGAACCTGTACTGGACCAACCCGATGGCGGTGCACTTCTCCCAGGTCAAGGTCTCCAACCTGATCCTGGCCGACCACGAGGGCAAGGTGGTCGAGGGCCGGCACGCGATCAACCGCGCCGGCTTCGTGCTGCACGCCGCCGTGCACGAGGCGCATCCCGAGATCGTGGCCATGTGCCACGCCCACACCGTCTACGGCACGGCCTTCGCCTCGCTGGGCAAGAAGCTCGACCCGATCACGCAGGACGCCGCCGCCTTCTTCGAGGACCATGTGGTGATCGGCGCCGAGGGCGGCAAGGTCGCGGTCGAAATCAAGGCCGGCCACAGCGTGGCCGACGCCTTCAAGGGCGTCAAGGCCGCCATCCACCAGAACCACGGCCTGCTGACTGCCAGCCGCCACAGCATCGAGTCGGCCGCCTTCTGGTTCATCGCGCTGGAGCGCTGCTGCCAGCAGCAGCTCATGATCGAGGCCTCGGGCTGCAAACCCATCCTGCTGCCCGATGACAAGGCGCGCTACAGCCGCGAGCACGTGGGCAGCGACTACATCGGCTGGCTGCACTTCCAGCCGATCTGGGAGCAGCTGGTGGCCACCCAGCCCGACATGCTCAGCTGAAATCGATCAGAGACCGGGATGTCCGAGGCAAGCGCGGCTCAGCCGCGCAGCAGCACGACCGCGCCCGAGAAGCTGAGGAAGGCGGCGGCGGTCGAGACCAGGATGATGCGCGCGATGCGCCCGCTGTCGGCGCCGAAGCGCTCGGCCAGCAGGGCCACGTTGCTCGCGCTGGGCAGCGCCGCCACCAGCACCAGCACCTCCAGCTCGGCGCGCTGCAGCGGCAGACCGTAGTGGATTGCGCTGGCGCCGACCAATAGCACCAGCAGCGGATGCAGCAGCAGCTTGAAGATGGCCGCCGGCAGGTAGTCGCGCAGCGGAATGGGCGGGTGCCCCTCCTGTACCGTCTTCATCTGCGAGCGTGCCAGCACCGCGCCGATGGTGAACAGCGCCGCCGGCGAGGCGGCGTCGGCCAGCAGCCAGATGGTCTTGCTCATCGGCTCCGGCAGTTGCCACTGCGCGTAGGACATCAGGCCGCCGAGCACGATGGCCCAGGGCAGGGGATTGAGCAGCACACCCTTGAGCGCCTGCCGGCCGGCCACGGCCATGCCGTGCGTGTCGGCGCCGTCCAGGCGCGACAGCGCGATACACAGGGAGCTGGTCACCAGCATGTCGACCACGATGGTCACGATCATCGGCCCCGCCGCCTGCCCGCCCAGCAACGTCACCAGCAGCGGCACACCCATGTAGCCGGTATTGGGGAAGGCCGCCACCAGCGCGCCGAAAGAGGCGTCGTTCCAGCCCACGCGCCGGTTCATGGTGACGGCGATCGTGAAAGCCACCATGGTGAGCGCGCACATCAGCCAGGTGATCAGGACACTGGCATCGAGCAGCTGGGCGATCGGCGTGGTGGCGCCGAATCGGTACAGCAGACAGGGCAGCGAGAAATAGAGGCTGAAGGTGTTGAGCCCGCCGATGGCGTCGGCCGGCAGCCAGGCGCGGCGCGTGGCGACGTAGCCGCAGAGCACCAGCGCGAAGAAGGGGAAGGTAACGGACAGGATGTTCAGCACGCGCGCATTGTCTCAGCTTGCGCCGGCTCAGGCCGCCTCCACGCCCGCCGGCGCCTCGCCCCGGGCCTGCAGCGCCTCGCTGAGACGGCGGCGCCAGTACTGGCCGGCGCGCGACACATGCTGCTCGGTCAAGGCAGCGGCGCGCGGCGCGTCGCCACGCGCGATGGCGTCGGCGATTGCGGCGTGCTCGTCCCAGATGGCCTCGCGCTGGCCGCTGGCCTGCAGCACCGAACCCATGACGCGGCGCAGGTGGGCCCAGTGCAGCTGCGCGGTCTCCACCAGCAGCGGGTTGTCCGAGGCCTGGTCCACCGCGCAGTGGAAGGCCATGTCGGCGTCGATCATGGCCTTCACGTCGCTGCCGCGCGCGGCCGCGCGGCCGGCCAAGATCAGGGCCGGGTCGATCACGGCGCGGCGCTCGGCCGCCAGCCGCGCCGCCAGCGAATGCAGCGCGCCGCGCACCTCGTAGATCTTGCCGATCCAGTCGGCGTCCAGCGGCGCGACCTGCACGCCGCGCCCCGGCGCGTCCTGCAGCAGGCCGTCCTTCTTGAGCAGGCGGATGGCCTGCAGCACCGGCGAGCGCGAGACCTGCAGTTGCTCGGCGATCTCCTCCTGGGTGATGCGCTCGCCCGGCGCCAGCGTGCCGGCGCTGATGGCGTCGAGCAGCACCTCGTAGACCTCCTGGACGAAGTCGGGCCGCTTTCGATTGATTTCCTGGAATTTCAAGGTCGCCATATCTGCTTGCATTGTAGGAAGCGGTTCGAGACCGCCCCAGAACCCCTTCCGGGGAGCCGGGCCAGCCTTCGGACCTCGCTCAAGCTCGAAGCCTAGGGTTTACCCTCTGCCTACCGCTTTACCATGATTCTACACTCTGTATACAGAGTACAGAACTTCACGATCTTTCGCAACAAGGACGCACACCATGCAGAAAATGGAACAACTGGACAAGGCCCGCAGCGCCGGCACCGAGGCTCCGCGCCAGGCCAAGCGCCTGATCCCCTACGGCGGCTACTACGCCAACCGGATTCCCGCGCACGACCCTGAGCTGACCGAAACCGGCCCCGGCACGCCCATGGGCGAATACATGCGCGGCTTCTGGCATCCGGTGTGCATGTCCATGGAGCTGACCGACACGCCGCGCTTCCTCAAGATCCTGGGCGAGGAGCTGGTGGCCTTCCGTGACAAGAGCGGGCGCGTGGGCGTGCTGCACGCCCACTGCGTGCACCGCGGCGCCTCGCTCGAATACGGCGCCATCCAGGAGCGCGGCATCATGTGCTGCTACCACGGCATGGTGTTCGACGTGGACGGCACCTGCCTGCACGTGCCCTATCCCAAAGGCGAGGAGAAGGAGGCCGAGCGCTTCGCCTGCAGCATCCAGCAGGGCGCCTACAAGGCGGTCGAGAAGCACGGCCTGGTGTTCGCCTACATGGGCCCGCCCGAAAAGGAGCCGCCCTTCCCCCTCTGGGAGGGCGACTTCACCGTGCTGCCCGGCGACGAGCTCGTGCCCTACAGCAACTTCCAGCATTGCAACTGGCTGCAGGTGCAGGACAACGCGGCCGACAACTACCACACGGCCGCGCTGCACGCGGCCTCCAGCGTGACCGGCGGCAACTTCCAGGGCACCACCTTCAACGAGGTCGGCGCGGCCTCCATGGAAGTGGCGCCCGACATGCTGTTCGTGCCCATCCACGAGGGCCGGGGCCTGGCCTGCGCGGGCGCACGCCGCTCGGATGACGCACACATGTTCGTGCGCGTGCAGCATCAGGTGCTGCCCAACCTGAGCCTGCACGCCTACACCTCGGAGGACGGCCGCCGGAAGAAGCTCTTCAGCCGCTTCAACATCATCCGCTGGACCGTGCCGGTGGACGACCAGAACAGCAAGATGGTCGGCTGGCGCGTGCTCGGCCCGGGCATCGACACGCGCGGCGTCGGCGACAAGAACATGGTGGGCTACGAGGCCATCGATTTCCTCGAGGGCCAGGTCGCCATGCGCCGCCCCGAGCGCTTCGGCCAGTACAAGCTGGAGGACATGCCGCCGATCCCGCCGAACCACCGCGAGCGCGCCCACTACAAGGACTGCCAGTACGCGCCCGGCGACTACGAGGCCATCATCAGCCAGCGCCCGATCGCGGTGCACGCGCTGGAGAACCCGACCAAGTTCGACGCCGGCCTCTACATGTTCCGCAAGATGCTGCGCGACGCGGTACGCGGCACCAACCCGGCGGCCAGCGCGGAGAGCATCGCCGAGTGGATGCGCGCCTCGGGCGGCATGCCCAACAGCTACTGCTCGGGCAATGTGTTCCACCTGCCGCTGGCCCAGAAGGTGGAGGACGAGGTGGCCCAGCGCCGCATGCTCTCCAAGCAGGTGATCGCCATTCTGACGGAGAGCGACAAGCTTTCGGGTCAGGCGCGCAGCGACTTCGTGCGCGACAAGTTCGAAGCGCTCGAGCAGGCCGTCAAGCAGGCCTACCCGCAGTCCTGAAGCCGGGCCGCCCCTCATGAGTTCCGCCGAACTGCAACTGCTGGTGCGCCAGATCCGCCGCGAGGCGGTGGGCATCCATTCCTACGAGCTGGTGCATCCGCAGGGCCAGGCCCTGCCGGCCTTCACCGCCGGCGCGCACATCGACGTCCACCTGGGCGCCGGGCTGGTGCGCCAGTACTCCCTGAGCAACGCGCCCTCGGAGCGGCACCGCTACGTGATCGCCGTGCTGCGCGAGGAGCAGGGCCGCGGCGGCTCGCGCGCCCTGCACGACGAGGTGGCCGTCGGCCAGCTCGTGGGCGTGAGCGCGCCGCGCAACCATTTCGAGCTGCGCCCCGGCCTGCGCCGCGCCATCCTGCTGGCCGGCGGCATCGGCATCACGCCGCTCAAGGCCATGGCGCACGCGCTGGCCGAGCAGGGCGTCGCGCACACGCTGCACTACTGCGTACGCGACGCCGACCGCGTCGCCTTCGCCGACGAGCTGCACGCGCTGCGGAGCGAGGGGCGCGCGCAGCTGCACCTGGACGGCGGCAAGCCGGCCGACGGCCTGGACATCCCAGCCCTGCTGCGCGAGCCCGAAGCGGGCACGCACGTCTACTACTGCGGCCCGGCCGGCTTCATGGCGGCCTGCCGCCAGGCTACGGCGCACTGGCCCGAGGGCAGCGTGCACTGCGAGCATTTCAAGGCCCCCGAGCCCGACGCGGCGGCCGGCGCGGTGCCGGCGGGGAGCTTTCGCGCGCAGATCGCCAGCAGCGGCCTGATTCTGCTCGTGCCGGCGCACCAGAGCCTGGCCGACGCGCTGATCGAGGCCGGCGCGGCGCTCGACACCTCCTGCGTCTCGGGCCTGTGCGGCACCTGCAAGGTGGGCTATCGGTCGGGCGAGGTGGAGCACCAGGACCACATCCTGAGCGAGACCGAGCAGCGCAGTTGCCTGACGCCCTGCGTCTCGCGCGGCAAGGCGGGCGATCTGCTGGTGCTCGATCTCTGAGCGCGCCGGGCGGCCGGGCCCCGTATCATCGGGGCTTTGCCTGTCGCCCGCTTCGTCCGCTCCATGTCTTCCTCTCCGAACCACGGCCTGAACCTCGCGCAGCAGGACGCCGTCAACTACTTGCACGGCCCCTGCCTGGTGCTGGCCGGCGCCGGCTCCGGCAAGACGCGGGTCATCACGCACAAGATCGGCCGCCTGATCCAGGCCGGGCTGGAGCCCAAGCGCATCGCGGCCATCACCTTCACCAACAAGGCCGCGGCCGAGATGCGCGAGCGCGCCAAGAGCCTGATCGGCAAGGCCGCGAAAGAGGTGCGCATCTGCACCTTCCACGCCCTGGGGGTGCACCTGCTGCGTGAAGACGGCGAGGCCGTGGGCCTGAAACCGAAGTTCTCCATCATGGACAGCGACGACGTCACCGGCATCCTCAAGGACGCCGGCGGCAGCACCGACGCGGCCACCGCGCGCCAGTGGCAGTGGACCATCAGCCTGTGGAAAAACATGGGGCTCGACGCGGCGCAGGCCGAAGCCCAGGCCCGGGACGACAACGAGCGCATCACCGCGCGCATCATGGCGCGCTACGAAGAGCGCCTGACGGCCTACCAGAGCGTGGACTTCGACGACCTGATCGGCCTGCCGCTCAAGCTGCTGCGCGACCACGCCGAGGTGCGGACCAAGTGGCAGAAGATCATGGGCCACATCCTGGTGGACGAATACCAGGACACCAACGCCACGCAGTACGAGCTGCTCAAGCTGCTGGTGCCGCCGGACCCGAGGGACGCGCGTTTCACCGCCGTGGGTGACGACGACCAGTCCATCTACGGCTGGCGCGGCGCCACGCTGGACAACCTCAAGAAGCTGCCGGTGGACTTTCCCACCCTCAAGGTCATCAAGCTGGAGCAGAACTACCGCTCCACCGGCGCCATCCTGCAGGCCGCCAACAATGTGATCGGCCCCAACCCCAAGCTCTTTCCCAAACGCCTGTGGAGCGATCTGGGCGAAGGCGAGCCGGTGCGCGTGGTGGACGCCGACAACGAGGAGCACGAGGCCGAGCGCATGGTGGCGCGCATCCAGAGCCTGCGCGCGGAGTCGCAGCACAAGGAGCTCAAGGACTTCGCCGTGCTCTACCGCGCCAACCACCAGGCCAAGGTCTTCGAGCAGGCCCTGCGCAAGGCCCAGATCCCCTACAAGGTTTCGGGCGGCACCAGCTTCTTCGACCGTGCCGAGATCCGCGATCTCTGTTCCTGGTTCCGGCTCTGGGTCAACAACGACGACGACCCGGCCTTCCTGCGCGCCGTGACCACGCCCAAACGCGGCATCGGCCACCAGACCCTGCAACAGCTGGGCACCTTTGCCGGCCAGTACAAGCTGAGCCTGTTCGAGGCGTTGTTCTCCAGCTCCCTGCCCTCGGTGCTCAATGCGCGCGCGGTCGGCAGCCTGCACGAGTTCGGGCGTTACGTGAACGACCTCGAATACCGCGCCCGCCACACCACCGGCGCCGAAGACGCACGCGCCTTCATGGCCGAATGGCTCAAGGACATAGGCTACGAAAAGCACCTCTACGACAGCGAGGACAACGAGCGGCTGGCCGCCTCGCGCTGGATCAACGTCATGGAGTTCTGCGACTGGATGGCCAAACGCTGCGGCGGTGAGATCGATGACTCGGCCGGTGTGACCCTGGCCAGCGAAAAGAAGTCGCTGCTTGAGGTGGCGCAGACCGTCTCCCTGCTCTCGACCATCAGCGAACGCGAGAAGGACCAGAACGTGGTGACCCTCTCCACCCTGCACGCCGCCAAGGGCCTGGAGTGGCCGCACGTGATGATGGTGGGCGTGAGCGAGGGCATGCTGCCCTTCAAGCTCGACGAGGGGGGCGACTCGTTGGGTGGCTCCACGCGCGAGCACGAGGCCGTGAACGAAAACGTCGCCCAGCGACTGCAGGAGGAGCGTCGTCTCATGTACGTGGGCATCACACGTGCCCAGCGCTCGCTGGCCGTGAGCTGGCCCAAGCGGCGCAAGAAGGGCCGCGAGATGGTCAGCGTGCAGCCCAGCCGCTTCATCGCCGAGATGGCCTTGAACCAGGCAACCACCAAAGAAGACCCGCGCGAGAAACTGCGCGCCCTGCGCGCCGAGTTCGCCAAGAAGGCACAGGACACGGCGGCCGCGCAGGCCCTGGCGGGAGGCGCCGCATGAAACCACAGCGCATCCTCGGACTGCTGGTCGGTCTGGCCGGCGGCGGCGTCTGGGCCCAGGCCCCGGCCGTGAACGCGGATGCCACGGCCACCAGCGGCTGGCAGCTCTGCGCGCAGCAGACGCAGGACGCCAGCGCGCGCCTGGCCTGCTACGACCGCTGGGTGCAAGAGGGCGTCACGGCCAGCCCGACCCCCGCCCAGGTCGCCGGGACACCGTCGGCACCGCTCGAACCAGGGCCCGATTGCCACAGCCCCCGGTATTCGGCGCTCTCGCGCTACTGGGAACTCGAGGACGGTACGGACTGCGGGCGCTTCAACATCCGCGGCTACCGGCCCATCAGCCTGTCCTACATCCGCTCGGACACGGTCAACCGGGCTCCGAGTTCACCCACAGCCGGTCACAGCGCCACCAGCGAGACGCCTTATCTGACCGACGAGGGCCGTCTGCAGCTCTCGGTGCGCACCAAGATCGGCCAGGGCCTGCTGCCGGTGAGCGATTTCGGCGGGCGCGATTCGCTCTGGTTCGCTTACACCCAGCAGTCCTACTGGCAGCTCTTCACGTCGAGCATCTCGCGGCCCTTCCGCAGCACCGACCATGAGCCCGAAGTCATGTACATCGTGCCCACGCCGGTCGATCTGCCGGGCGGCTGGCGCCTGCGTTACAGCGGGCTGAGCTTTAACCACCAGTCCAACGGCCAGAGCCTGCCGCTGTCGCGCAGCTGGAACCGCGCCATCCTGATGGCCGGCATGGAAAAGGGGGAGCGTTACACCCTGACCACCCGCCTGTGGAACCGCATTCCCGACGGCGACGAGACCGACGACAACCCGGACATCGACCATCTGATCGGCCGCGGCGAAGTCACCGGCAGCTGGCAGGTCAACAAGGACAACACCCTGATACTGACGCTGCGCCACTCCATGACCAGCCCCGCCAACGGTTCCTACCGGCTGGAGTGGTTGCAGGCCCTGGGCGCCGCCAACCGCAACGGCGCCGCCAGCGGCCTGCGCCTGCACCTGCAGCTCTTCAGCGGTTACGGCGATTCGCTGGTGGATTACAACCGCGGCCGCACCGTGCTCAGTATCGGCCTGAGCCTGGTGGACTGGTAAACCAGAGCAATAAGAATGGTTCTTATTTAGAATCTATAATCTCGCTCGTCTTCCTTACATGCTGGCCACCCGTGCTCACCACGCGGCTCAGCGACGACGCGAACATGCTCCGCCACCACTTCCGGTTCCCCATCCTCCCGCTGGCGACGACCAGCTCGCACGCGCGATGACACAGCTGCATGAACTCAAGTTGCACGAAGCGGCGCTTGTCCGCGATGTTGTGGCGCCCGAGGGCCTCCCGGAGTGGCAGGCGCGCCTCGAGGAAATCGGCTTCCTGCCCGGCGAACCGGTGCGTCTGGTCGCGCGCGGCGCCCCCGGTGGTGACCCGCTGGTGGTGCGGATCGCCGACTCGACTTTCGCGCTGCGCCGGGCCGAGGCAGCCTGCATCGAAGTGCAGCCCCTGCACGAGGAACGTGCGCGATGAAAGAAGCCGTCGTCCACCTCCACCCCGCCGGCCCGCTGGTGGCCCTGGTGGGCAACCCCAACTGCGGCAAGACCGCCCTGTTCAACCGCCTGACCGGCAGCCACCAGAAGGTCGCAAACTACGCCGGTGTCACCGTCGAGCGCAAGGAAGGGCGGTTTCGAACTGCTGCCGGCAAGCTGCTGCGCCTGCTCGACCTGCCCGGCACCTACAGCCTGTACCCGCGCTCGCCCGACGAACAGGTGACGGTAGACGTGCTGCGCGGCCAGGCCGTGGGTGAGAAGCAGCCCGACCTCGTCGTCTGCGTGGTCGACGCCACCAATCTGCGCCGCAACCTGCGCCTGGTGCTGGGCGTCAAACGCATGGGCCTGCCCTGCGTCGTGGCGCTGAACATGGCCGATCTGGCCGAACGGCAGGGCCTGCGGATCGACAGCGCGGCCCTGTCGCGTGAACTGGGTGTGCCGGTGGTGCGCACCGTGGCCATCGACAGCGGCGGCGCCGGGCTGCTGCAAACCGCGCTCGACGACGACGCGCTGTGGCGCGCAGGCCCGGAGTCCATCACCGCCACGCCGGAAGCCGACCCGCGCGGCGACCAGGAGGCCGTGCGCGCCATGCTCGAACGCCTGGGCCTGGCGGCTGCCGTGCCGCATGCCCGCAGCGACCGCATCGACCGCGTCGTGCTGCACCCGCTGCTCGGGCCCCTGTTGCTTGCCGTGTTGATGTTTCTCGTCTTCCAGGCCGTGTTCGCCTGGGCCGAGGCACCCATGGGCTGGATCGAAGCCGCCACCGCCTGGCTGGGCGAGCAGGTGGGGAATCTGCTGCCCGAAGGCTGGGTGCGCAGCCTGCTGGTCAACGGTATCGTGGCCGGCCTGGGTGGTGTGATCGTCTTCCTGCCGCAGATCATCATCCTCTTCGCCTTCATCCTGGTGCTGGAGGAAAGCGGCTACCTGCCGCGCGCGGCCTTCCTGCTGGACCGCCTGATGGGCGCGCTGGGCCTGTCGGGGCGCAGCTTCATCCCGCTGCTGTCCAGCTTTGCCTGTGCCATCCCCGGCATCATGGCGGCACGCACCATTGCCAATCCGCGCGACCGGCTGGTGACCATCCTGATCGCGCCGTTGATGACATGCTCGGCGCGACTGCCCGTGTACGCCCTGCTGATCGGAGCCTTCGTGCCGCAACGCGAAGTCTGGGGCGGCTTCGAACTGCAGGGGCTGGTGCTGTTCGGCCTGTACATGGCGGGCATCGTCGGCGCCATGGTCGTGGCCTGGGTGCTCAAGCAGTTCACCGCCCGCGGCCAGGTCCGCACGCTGATGATGGAGCTGCCGTCCTACCACTGGCCCCGGCTGCGCAATGTGCTCATCGGGCTGTGGCAGCGCGTGCGGATCTTCCTGCGGCGCGTGGGCGGCGTGATCCTGACGCTGACCGTGCTGCTGTGGTTCCTGTCCAGCTATCCGGCCCCGCCGGATGGGGCCACCGGTCCCGCCATCGAGCACAGCCTGGCCGGCATGCTCGGCCATGCGCTGGCCGTGGTGTTCGAACCAATCGGTTTCAACTGGCAGATCAGCATCGCGCTGGTGCCCGGACTGGCCGCGCGCGAGGTGGCTGTCAGCGCGCTGGGCACCGTCTACGCCCTCTCGGCCACCGGCGACGAGACCGCCAAGGCACTGGCACCGCTCATCGCACAGCACTGGAGCCTGGCCACCGCGCTCTCACTGCTGATGTGGTACGTGTTCGCACCCATGTGCCTGTCCACACTGGCCACGATCCGCCGCGAAACCGGCGGCTGGCGCATGCCGGCCATCACCGCAGCCTACCTGTTCACCCTGGCCTACGCGGCCTCGTTCGTGACCTTCCGCGTAGCCCTGGGACTGGGCGGCGGCTGAATCAACCCTTGGCCGCTTCTTCCTTGAAGACCTGCTGCGCGATCTTGAAGGAGTCCAGCCCCGCAGGGGCGCCGCAATAGACGGCGGCCTGCAGGAAGACCTCGCGGATCTCATCCTTGCTCACACCATTGTTGAGCGCGCCCTTGAGATGCAGCTTCAGTTCATTCGGACGGTTCAGCGCCGTGAGCATGGCCAGGTTGAGCAGGCTGCGTGTCTTGCGGTCCAGGCCCTCGCGGGTCCAGACCGTACCCCAGGCGTTCTCGGTGATGAGCTGCTGGATTGAGGCCATGAACTCGTCGGCATTCGCATTCGCCAGCGCCTGGTTGACGTACTCTTCGCCGAGCACGGCCTTGCGCACGGCCAGGCCGGCTTTGAATTTAGGGTTTTCGTCCATGGGGTCTCCGTTGTTGTGGGTGGTTTGTTGCCGCCCACTGTACAGGGCCGGGACGACCCGCGCGCTCAATCGCCCCAGCGTACGTAGTAGACCGTAAGCGCCGTGACCACCCCGTAGATCAGCATGGCCGCGCTGATGTGGGCGAACATGCTCCCCACCGGCGCGCCGTAACGCACCAGCAGCCCACGGCCCACCAGCAGCAGCGTGAGCGACGGTTTCTGCATGTCGCTCGCGCCGCGCAGGGACGAAGCAAAGGCATTGAGCAGCCAGATCGCTGTCGCGTCGGCAAAGGCCACGCCAGCATAGGCCAGCGCCTCGTCCAGCGCAGCCTCGCGCCCGCCGATCAGGCTTATCAAGGGCCGCCCCCAGATCAGCACCAGCGCGCTGATGAGCAGGCCCAGCAGGGCGCTGATAAACACGGCGTGCAGCACCAGTGCATCGGCCCGCGCCCGCTGCCCAGCGCCCGGCTGATCGCCGAGGCGATGCCCCCGCCCATGGAGCCGGCCGAGAGCATCTGCTGCTGCATGACCAGCGGAAACACCAGGGCCATGCCCGCCAGCGGCGCCGTGCCCAGTTGCCCCACATAGACCGTCTCGGCCACGCTGACCAGGGCCGTGGCCACCATGGCGAACATATTGGGCAGGCTCAGCCGCCAGATGGTGGGGAGGATGGGGGCCGAGGTCAGGGAATGTGGAGCAGCCATGGAGTCTTGAGAGGGCCGCCACCGGACCGCGTGTCCCATGATGGCAGGGTTCCCGGTTTTCTGCTGCGCGCCTCGGCGACCTGGCTGCGCCAAGGCCAGCACAAAGTCAGCAGCAATAAAAAAGCCCCTTGCGGGGCTTGTGGCTCAGGCGGCTTGCACGCTGACGGGGGACAGCGGCCGGCCCGCCCAGGCGGCGCACAGCGAATCCGCCAGCTTTTCCGGCACCTCGTTGTCAAAGCTCATCAGCAGTTCCGGGGCCTGGGCCTCGGCGGCCGATTTCAGGATGCCGGCCAGGCTGGCCTTCTGCGCCTCGGTCGCCACCAGGCTGTGGCGCTGGGCCATGCAGGCCAGCGTGGCCTCACGCAGCCGCTCGGAACCCAGCACGTGCCAGGCGTAGTCGATTTCATAACGCTCGAAAGCATCCTTGAGGCTCTCGCCGTTGATCTTGGCTTCTTCGGCGAAGTGGTTCAGCGTGCGGGTGCAGATGGCGCTCATGACGTGGGCCAGTTGCACGGCGTGCTCGTGCACAGAATTTTCAGTGGTCATGGAAGACTCCTGGTGGGGTGACGAGCATGGGCCCGGAAAGCGTCTGACGACCATCACCTTGCAGGTCGTCGGACAGACGCTGGGAATGTGGCTGGCTGGCCGCCACGGGGTGCCCGGCCAGGCTGGGGCAGGGCTGCAGCGCAGCCGGCCTGTCCTCAAGGGGCCGGCAGGGGCAATGCAGGAAAATAAAAAGCCACCCGGCAGAGGATGGCTTTCGGAGAAATCTGGTGGCCTGGGGCGGAATCGAACCACCGACACGCGGATTTTCAATCCGCTGCTCTACCAACTGAGCTACCGGGCCTGGAGAGGTGGAATTATAGCAGCACTCCGGCGGCCTTCCGGCCGGGCTCAGCTGCCGTTGCGCTTGCCGCGGCTGAGGTCCACGCCGAGCTGCTTGAGCTTGCGGTAAAGGTGGGTGCGCTCCAGGCCGGTCTTCTCGGCCACGCGGGTCATGGAGCCGCTTTCGCGCGCCAGGTGGTATTCGAAATAGGCCTTCTCGAACTCGTCGCGCGCTTCGCGCAACGGTTTGTCGAGCTGGAAATTCTGCTGTGCCTGAGGGCCCGCTTCGACACTGGCCGTCAACGGCTGGACCAGACCGACCGGCTCGCCGCCATGCGCGGGCTGCAGGCCCACATGGGCCGGGGCCGCCGGCTGCGGCGTGTTGCGCGCCAGGCCCTGTTCCACCGCCTTGAGCAGCTTCTGCAGCGTGATGGGTTTTTCCAGGAAGGCCTGCGCGCCGATCTTGGTGGCCGCCACCGCAGTGTCGATGGTGGCGTGGCCACTCATCATGATGACGGGCATGGTCAGCAGGCCGCCCGTGGACCATTCCTTGAGCAGGGTGACGCCGTCGGTATCGGGCATCCAGATGTCGAGCAGGACCAGGTCGGGGCGCTCACGCAGACGGGCGCCACGCGCCTGCGCGGCGTTCTCGGCCACCTCGACGCTGTGCCCCTCGTCGTTCAGGATTTCCCATAGCAGATCGCGTATGCCGAGCTCGTCATCGACTACCAGTATGTTTGCCATGATGTGAACGCTGGGTCTCTCGTAGTACGGGCGGGATTCAGGCCGGTGCAGGTTTCTCCACTGCGAATGATAACGATACTTGCGCCCCCACCACCTTCTCCTCGGCCAGGCGGTTGGCCAGATCGATCCGGGCACCGTGTTCGTCGGCAATCTTCTTCACCACGGCCAGACCCAGGCCCGTGCCCTTGGCCTTGGTGGTGACATAGGGCTCGAAGGCCCGCTTGAGGATGGCCTCGGGGAATCCCACGCCCCAGTCCAGCACGCTCAGGCGCACGCGGCCGCTGGCCTCCACCCACTGGGTGCGCACGGTGACCGGGAATTCCGGCCCGCCGCGCCCGGCCGTCTCGGTGGCGTCCTGGGCGTTCTGCAGCAGGTTGTGCAGCACCTGACGCAGTTGCTGGGCGTCGCCCATGACACGGGGACAGCGCTCGTCCAGTTCGGCGCGCACCGGCACGCGCGCGCCCTCGCCGCCATAGAGGTGCAGCACTTCGCCCACTTGCGCATTGAGGTCCAGCGGCTTGAGCTCGGCCGCGGGCAGGCGCGCGTAGTCGCGGAATTCGTTGACCAGGCGCTTCATGGCGTCAACCTGGTCGACGATGGTCTTGACCGATTTGGTCAGCACCGCCTGCTCAGCCGGCTCGACCTTGCCGGCGAGCTTTTTTTCCAGCCGCTCGGCCGAGAGCTGGATGGGCGTCAGCGGGTTCTTGATCTCGTGCGCCAGGCGGCGCGCCACCTCGCCCCAGGCCTGGGAACGCTGGGCCGAGACGATCTCGGAGATGTCGTCGAACACCAGCAACCAGGCCTTGCCCGGCAGTTCGGCGCCACGCGCCACCAGGGTCAGGGTGCTCTCCCCGCTGGCGCCGGCAGCCGGCGAGCCCGAAGGCGGACCGAGCTCGAAGGACTGCTGCCAGTGGTCCAGGGCATGTTCGGCGCGCTCCTCAACGAAGCGGTCAAACTGCTGCTGCACATTGCGGGCAAAATCCTCCAGGCCCTCGATGTCGGCCAGACGCCGGCCCTCCCAGGCCGCCATGGGCACCCGCAGGATGCGCGTGGCGCCGGGATTGACGGACCGGATCACGCCCTGCGCATCGAGCACCATGACGCCAGCGGTCAGGTTGTCCAGAATGGTCTGCAGGTTCTCACGCGCGGCGTTGACCTGCTCCATGCTGCTCTCCACCGCGCCACGTGCGTCGGCCAGTTGCTGGGTCATGTCGGCAAAGGATCGGGTGAGGCCGCCGAGTTCGTCGCGCCCCTGCAATGCGGCCTTGGGCGTGAGGTCGCCGGCGGCCACCTGGCGCACGCCGTCGGCCAGCAGCAGCAGCGGCCGCGTGATCTGGTTGCCCAGCACCACGGCCAGCAGCACGGCGCCGAAGACGGCCAGGAACAGGCTGAGCGTGAGCGTGCCGATGTACATGCGCCGCAGGCCCTGACGCGCCAGCGCGCGCTCCTGGTACTCACGATGCGCCTCGGTCACGGCCAGGGCGTTGGCCACCAGGGTTTCGGGCAGGACCTGGGTCACCATGAGGAACCGGGGCTCGTCCAGCATGTCCAGGCCCGTGCGCGGCACCAGCACCAGGGCTTTGATACGCGCCTGCGCCGGCGCCATGGCGCTGCCCTCTTCCAGGCCCTCGATCCAGGTGAGGACACGCTGGCTGCGCGCTTTGCGGAGTTGCGAGGGCGCCGGCTTCTCCGGACTGAGCTGGAATCGCGAATCGCCCGCGCTGGCCAGCAGCTGGCCATTGGCGCCCCAGAGGATGGCGTCGCGCACCTCGAGCTGTTCGCGCAGGCGCTCCAGCATCAGGCCGGCCACCACATCGGGGGTGTCCTGCAGTTGCGTGGCCGAAGCGCGGGTCTTGCCGGCCAGCTCGTTGGACAGGGTTTCCAGCGTCGCGCGACCCAGGCCCAGGCCCGCTTCGAGCGCGCCTTCGACCTGCACGTCGAACCAGCTCTCGATCGAGCGCGAGACAAACTGGTAGGACACAACGTAAATCAGCAGGCCGGGCGCAAAGCCGGCCAGGGCGAACACGGCGGCCAGCTTGACCAGCAAGCGACTGCCGAAGCGCCCCTGGCGCAGGCGCTTGAAGAGGCGCCAGGCCACCCAGCTGATGACCGCCAGCAACACCACGGCCACCACCACATTGAGGACGAAGAGGCGCGCGTAATTGCGCTCGTACATCTGGCGGTTGTCGGTGGCCTGGGTCAGCAGGAACAGCAGCACCAGGCCGATGGCCACCACGATGGCCAGCACCACCCCCAGGGTCCAGCGCAGGGCCTTGGACTGCTGCGGGTACTGGCGCTTCTCAGTCCCCGTGGCCGGGGTGTTCACTTCAGGCTCTCCGGCAGCAGGCGCTTGCTGGCGCTGGCGGCCAGCACCCAGTCGCTCTCGCCGAGGGCGCCGATCTGCAGGGGACGGGGCAGTTGCGCGATGTCGAGCCGGAAGCGCAGGTCCAGACGGTGTCGCGTGCCGGCTTCGAGTTCGGCAAAGTCGGCGATGCGCCAGCTCGAGACGCGCCGGATCACGCCCAGGGCTTCATCCAGCGTGTCGAAGCTCTGCGCCAGGGCCACGCCGGCCTCGCTGCCGCTGGCCGGGCCTGCTCCCACCGAAAGCCGCCAGCGCCGGACCAGGGGTTGGAACACCAGGCGCATGTGGCGCTGGGCGCCGCCCACACGCTTGTCCAGCCAGTACCAGCGTTCCCGGAAAATTTCCGCCTCTTCGACGAAGATCACCGGCAGGCCCTTGTACAGGGCATCCCGCACGGCAGACGGCAACTGAAACCTGACACTGGCCGCCAGTTCGACGCTGTCGCCGTTGCGGCTGAGGTCCATCTGGGTGATTTCAGCCACGGCCGGCTGGGCGTGCAGGACCGGCGGCGACAGACCGAACAGGGCGCAGGCCAGCAGCACGGACAGGTCAGCCCGCGCCCTTCTCCAGC
>JAGWTL010000263.1 GCA_028869035.1 Burkholderiales bacterium
GCGCCGCGCACCGGGTATTTGCCTTCGCCGAAGTTCAGCAGCGTGTTGGTGGTGCCGCGGTAGCCCAGCTTGTGGTTCAGGCCGGCCAGCGCGACGTCGTTGCGCTCGCCGGTGAGCGCGCCCTGCGCGTCGACCAGCTGCTTGGGCACGATGAAGAGCGACAGGCCCTTGGTGCCCGGGACGGTCTTGCCGTCCGGCCCCGGGATCTTGGCCAGCACGAGGTGGATGATGTTTTCGGTGAGCTCGTGCTCGCCCGATGAAATCCACATCTTGTTGCCCCGCAGCCGGTAGCGTGGGCCCAGCGGGTCGGCCGCAAAGTCGGCCCCGTCGGGCACAGCGCGGGTGGTGATGTCGCTCAGCGACGAACCGGCCTGCGGCTCGCTCAGGCACATGGTGCCCGAGAAGCGCCCACCCAGTTCGTTGCGCGCAAACACGGCTTTTTGCATGTCGGTGCCGTGAACCAGCAGCAAGTTGGCATTGCCCTTGGTCAACAGGCTCGAACCGATGCTCACCGAAGCCAGTGCAAAAAAGGCATTGGCCGCCGCTTCGATGGTGTAGGGCAACTGCATGCCGCCCTCGTCGTAGTCCTGCGCGGCGCTGAGCATGCCCGACTCGGCATAAGCGCGGTGGGCCTCGTGCGTGGCCTGCGGCAGGATGACTTTTTCGCCATCGAAGCGCGGCTCCTCGGTGTCCACCAGGCGGTTGAACGGCGCAAACTTCGCGCGCGCGATGCGCTCGCAGGTGTCCAGCACCGCGTCGAAGGTTTCGCGGCTGTGGTCGGCAAAGCGCCCGCGCTGGTTCAGGCCCTCGGCTTGCAGCCAGTTGTAGAGGAGGAAATCAAGGGTGGGGCGAAGGGCCATTGCGGAACGCGCTTACAAAACCTCAAAAATCCCTGCCGCCCCCATGCCCCCGCCAATGCACATGGTCACGGCCACGCGCTTGGCGCCGCGGCGCTTGCCTTCGATGAGGGCGTGGCCGGTCAGGCGCTGGCCGCTCACGCCATAGGGGTGGCCGACCGCAATGGCGCCGCCGTTGACGTTGAGACGATCGGCCGGGATGCCCAGCTTGTCGCGGCAGTAGAGCACCTGCACGGCGAAGGCTTCGTTGAGTTCCCAGAGGTCGATGTCCGACACCTTCAGGCCCAGGCGCTTCAACACCTTGGGCACGGCAAACACGGGGCCGATGCCCATCTCGTCGGGTTCGCAACCGGCCACGGCAAACCCGAGGAAACGACCGAGAGGCTTGAAGCCGCGTTTGCTGGCGAGTTCTTCGCTCATGAGCACGCAGGCACCGGCGCCGTCGGAAAACTGGCTGGCGTTGCCGGCCGAGATCAAGCCGCCGGGCATGGCCGGCTTGATACCGCTGATGCCCTCTTTCGTGGTGCCTTCGCGCAGGCCTTCGTCCACACTGACCGTGACCTTCCTGGTGATCAGGCCCAGGGTCTTGTCGGCCACACCGGCCGTCACCGTGATCGGGGCGATCTCGGCGCTGAACAGGCCGGCGGCCTGGGCCGCGCAGGCCTTCTGCTGGCTGGCAGCACCGTACTCGTCCATCACGTCGCGGCCGATGTTGTAGCGCTTGGCCACCTGCTCGGCGGTCTGCAGCATGTTCCAGTAGATCTCGGGCTTGGCCTTGAGCAGGGCCGGGTCGGTGATCATGTGGCGGTTGGCCTCGTTCTGCACGCAGGAGATGCTCTCCACGCCGCCGGCCACGTAGACATCGCCCTCGCCGGCGATGATGCGTTGCGCGGCCATGGCGATGGTCTGCAGGCCCGAGGAGCAGAAACGGTTGATGGTCACACCCGAGACGGTGACCGGGCAGCCCGCGGCCAGGGCGATCTGGCGCGCGATGTTGGAGCCCGTGGCGCCCTCGGGCGTGGCGCAGCCCATGAGCACGTCGTCCACTTCGCCGGCATCGATGCCGGCGCGCTGGATGGCGTGCTGCACGGCGTGGCCACCGAGGGTGGCGCCGTGGGTCATGTTGAAAGCGCCCTTCCAGCTCTTGGCCAGGGGGGTGCGTGCGGTGGAAACGATAACTGCTTTGCTCATGATCTTCTCCTTTCAGGATGACAGAATGACCTCGCGCCTGACGGCGCATCGATGACGCAGGCTACGCCCGCATGAATCAAGTCATGGCGCCGCAGGCGCCGTCATTTCGTCATCAACCATTGAATGACTTTCCTTCCGCCACCAGCTTGGCCAGCAATGGCGCCGGCTGCCAGAATTGGGCGTCGTCCAGCGGGTTCCGGGCAAAACGCTGCATGCTCTGCACCACGTTGAACAGGCCGATGGTGTCGGCGTGCTGCATGGGGCCACCCCGGTGGATGGGGAAACCGTAGCCGGTCAGGTAGACCATGTCGATGTCGCTGGCGCGCGAGGCGATGCCCTCTTCCAGGATGTGCGCGCCCTCGTTGACCAGGGCGTAGACCAGGCGCTGCACGATTTCTTCGTCGGAAATCTTGCGCGGGGTGATGCCCATGGTCTTGCGGTGTTTCTCGATCATGTCCACCACCAGCGGGCTGGGGATGGCGTCGCGCTTGCCCGGCTTGTAGTCGTACCAGCCGGCGCCGGTCTTCTGGCCGTAACGGCCCAGTTCGCACAGCAGATCGGCCGTCTTGCTGTACTTCATGCCCGGCTTCTCCACATAACGGCGCTTGCGGATGGCCCAGCCGATGTCGTTGCCGGCCAGATCGCCCATGCGGAAGGGGCCCATGGCAAAGCCGAATTTCTCGACCGCCTTGTCGACCTGCTCGGGCGTGGCGCCCTCCTCGATCAGGAAACCGGCCTGGCGACTGTACTGCTCGATCATGCGGTTGCCGATGAAACCGTCGCAGACGCCCGAGACGACCGCGGTCTTCTTGATGGTCTTGGCCACGGCCATCACGGTGGCCAGCACGTCCTTACCCGTCTTGGCGCCGCGGATCACCTCCAGCAGCTTCATGACGTTGGCCGGGCTGAAGAAATGCAGGCCCACCACGTCCTGCGGACGCTTGGTGAAAGAGGCGATCTTGTTGACGTCCAGCGTGGACGTGTTGGAGGCCAGGATGGCACCGGGTTTCATCACCTCGTCCAGCTTCTTGAACACGGTTTCCTTGACGCCCATCTCCTCGAACACGGCCTCGATCACGAGGTCGGCGTCCTTCAGGTCCTCGTAGTTCAGCGTGGTCGACAGCAGCGCCATGCGCTGCTCGTACTTGTCCTGTTTGAGCTTGCCCTTGGTGACCTGGGCTTCGTAGTTCTTGCGGATGGTGGCCAGGCCGCGGTCCAGCGCCTCCTGCTTCATCTCCAGCATCTTGACGGGGATGCCGGCGTTCAGGAAGTTCATGGTGATGCCGCCGCCCATGGTACCGGCGCCGATCACGGCGACCGACTTGATCTCGCGCTTCGGCGTGTCTTCCGGCACGTCCGGGATCTTGGAGGCGGCGCGCTCGGCCGCGAAGATGTGGCGCAGCGCGCGGCACTCGGGCGTCCACATCAGGTTGATGAAGATCTCGCGCTCGTAGAGCAGGCCGTCGTCGAACTTCTTCCTGGTGGCGGCCTCGACGGCGTCGATGCATTTCAGCGGGGCCGGGAAATTCTTGCTCATGCCGCCCACCATATTGCGGGCGAACTGGAAGTAGGCGTCGCCTTGCGGATGCTGGGCCTTGAGGTTGCGCACCAGGGGCAGCGGGCGCACATCGGCCTTCTCTTGCGCCAGCGCGATGGCCTCGTCCAGCAGGGTCTCGTTGGACTGGGCCAGCTTGTCGAACAGCTTCTGGCCGGGCACCTGGGCCAGCATCTCGCTGGGCACGGGCTCGCCGCTGACGATCATGTTGAGCGCGGCTTCCACACCCAGGGCGCGCGGCAGGCGCTGCGTGCCACCGGCGCCGGGGATGAGGCCCAACTTGACCTCGGGCAGCGCGACCTTGCAGCCGGGCGCAGCAATACGGTAGTGGCAGCCCAGGGCCAGCTCCAGGCCGCCGCCCATGGCAACGCTGTGCACGGCCGCGACCACGGGTTTGGTCGAGTTCTCGATGGCCAGGATGACGCTGAGCAGATTGGGCTCGGCCAAAGCCTTGGGCGAACCGAATTCCTTGATGTCGGCGCCGCCGGAGAAGGCCTTGCCGGCGCCCGTGAGGACCACGGCCTTGACCTTGGCGTCGGCGTTGGCCTGGGCCAGCGCCTCGGTGATGCCCTTGCGGGTCTCGTAACCCAGACCATTGACGGGCGGGTTGTTCAGCGTGATCACGGCGATCTCGCCCTGCACCTTGTATTCAGCGCTCATGCTTGCGTTCCTCGGGTGGTTCAAAAATAGAACGATCGTTCGATTTTTGATTGTAAAAGGTTTATGTTGCGATGCAACGAGGGTTTGTCACGGCTGGGACAAGCTCTCCACTGTGCCGGCGCGCAGCGCTCCAAACTTGTGAAGAAATCGTAGCGAGCGGCCCGAGGGCAAGGCGGACGGAGCGCAGCCACCGGAACGTACTTCCTGTACGTGAGGATGGCGAGCACCGCCCAACGCGG
>JAGWTL010000264.1 GCA_028869035.1 Burkholderiales bacterium
TTCGACCTCGACAACTCGCCGTACCGCGTGGCCCAAGCCGGCTTGGAGGGGCGTACCCTGGTTCAGAAGACCACCAACGGAGTCAAGGCCACCCTTGCGGCGCTGGCCGCCCGCCACGTTTTCGTCACCGGCTATTCCAATGCCATGAATACCGCCAGGCACGTACGCCATCTGTTGGCCAGGAATGAGCTGCAGACCGTCAATGTGATCGCGTCGCACGCCAGGGACGATGATGATCTGGCCTGTGCCGAGTTCATCAGGGACCGGATCCTGGACTTGCACCAGCTGCGGCCGGACGATGTCGTGGAGCGCATCCGGCGCTCCAGGCCGGCCGCGAAATTCCTGGTCGCATCGGCCGGCGAGTTCGAGCCCAGGGATCTCGATTTCTGTGTCCGCGCCGTCCCATCCAGCTTCGTCATGCAAGTCGATCCCAGGACGGCGGTGCCATCCATCCGCAGGGTGATTTCAATTCAGACTTAGAACTTGTCCGTAAATATACGGACCGGCAGCGGCCCAGTGGACCAGGAAGTCGGAGCGCGGCCGTCAGCGTGCGCAGCAGGGGGCAACGGTGATGGAGTTGCTGGAGGCCAGGATCAGCACAGGGCCATGCGCCACGATCCGGCGTGGCGCATCGGCAAGAGCAGGGCTCAGTTCGCCAGGCGGATCGCCGCAAACTTCTGTTCCATTTCACGTCGCATGGACCGGCGCACTTCGGCCGCGGCATGCCGGCGCCGCTCCTCGGCCGTCACCGGCTTCCAGGGCGGCACGGCGGTGGGCTTGCCGTTGTCATCGACCGCGATCATGGTGAAGAAGCAGCTGTTGACGTGCCGCAACACCTTGGTCCGGATTTCTTCGGCCATCACCTTGATGCCGATTTCCATGGACGAGGTGCCCGTGTGGTTGACGCTGGCCATGAACGTCACCAGCTCGCCGACCTGGATGGGCTGGCGGAACATCACCTGGTCGACACTCAGGGTGACGACGTAACGCCCGGCATAACGGCTGGCGCAGGCGTAGGCCGCCTGGTCGAGCAGCTTGAGGATGGTGCCGCCGTGCACCTTGCCTGAAAAATTCGCGGTGTCCGGTGTCATGAGCACGGTCATGCTCAGCTGATGGGAAGACAGGTCCATTCAATGCTCGTGGGAAGTTCCCGGCGCAGGACGCATGAGCGCGCCCTGCGCATCGTGGTGGGTCGTTTGCGGGCGTGCCGGTCAGTTTTTCTGCTGGCGCACCATGGCCATGGCCGAGGTGATCAGCGCGGACACCTCGGTCATATTGCTCGGCACGATCAGCGTGGTGGTGGCGTCCGAGGCCACCTTGCCATAGGCCTCCACGGCCTTCTCGGCCACCTTGAGCTGCACGGCCAGCTCGCCGCCGGGCTGGCGGATGGCGGCGGCGATGCGCTCGATGGCGCCGGCCGTGGCCTCGGCCACGGCGGTGATGGAGGAGGCCTCACCCTGGGCCTTGTTGATGACGGCCTGCTTCTCGCCTTCGGAGCGGGCGATGAAGGCCTCGCGCTCGCCGGTGGCGATGTTGATCTGCTCCTGGCGCCGGCCCTCGGAGGCCGCGATCAGGGCGCGCTTCTCGCGCTCGGCCGTGATCTGCTGCTGCATGGCGTGCAGGATTTCCTTCGGCGGCGTCAGGTCCTTGATCTCGTAGCGCAGCACCTTGACGCCCCAGTTGAGCGCGGCCTCGTCGATGGCCTGGACCACCTGGGCGTTGATGATGTCGCGCTCCTCGAAGGTCTTGTCCAGTTCCAGCTTGCCGATCACGCTGCGCAGCGAGGTCTGGGCCAGCTGGGTCACGGCCACGATGTAGTTGCTGGAGCCGTAGCTCGCGCGCATGGGGTCGGTGACCTGGAAGTAGAGGATGCCGTCGACCTGCAGCTGCGTGTTGTCGCGCGTGATGCAGACCTGGCTGGGCACGTCCAGCGGCACTTCCTTGAGGCTGTGCCTGTAGGCCACCCGGTCGATGAAGGGGAAGAGGAAGTTCAGGCCCGGCGTGAGCGCGCCGTGGTACTTGCCCAGGCGCTCGACCACCCAGGCGTTCTGCTGCGGCACGATCTTGACCGAGCGGCTGATGAAGATGACGGCGATGACGAAGACGAGGATGGCGATTTCCATGAGGGACTCCGTGACTCAGGTTGCGATTTTTTCGAGGACCAGCTGGTTGCCGCGCACCTCGACGATGCGGTGCGCGCCCGTGCTGCGGGTGCTGCCGTCGCGCGGCACGGCCTGCCACTGGGCGCCGCGGTACTTGATCTGGGTGCCGCCATCGGGCAGCCAGGATTCGACCTGCACGGTCTCCCCGATGTCCAGATTGACGTCCGGGTTGCTGCCGGCCGTCTGGCTGGCTGCCGAACGCGGACGCCAGAAGTGCCAGGCCAGCACGGCGCCACCGCCGATGGCGGCAGCCACCACCACCTGTGAGATCGTGGTCAGACCGGCGTGGGCGGCCAGGGCCCCGGCCGCCAGGCCCCCGGCCAGCATGAGCAGGTAGAAGGTCCCGGTGATCAACTCGGCCGCCACCAGGATGCCGGTCGCCAGCCACCAGAGGGTCGAATCAGCCATGACTTGCTTTGCTCCTATCGGTGCTTGTGATTCAATTGCGACATTCTGCGGCAAATCCCGGGGTTTGCCCGGGCCGGCCGGCATTTAATCCTTACACTTCGCGCTCGTTTTTCTTTTTTTGTCCGGCTGGAGTCCATCGTCCATGAAGTTTCGCTTTCCCATCGTCATCATCGACGAAGACTTCCGCTCCGAGAACACCTCGGGCCTGGGCATCCGGGCCATGGCGCAGGCCATCGAGGCCGAGGGCTTCGAAGTGCTGGGAGTGACCAGCTACGGCGACCTCTCGCAGTTCGCCCAGCAGCAGTCGCGCGCCAGCGCCTTCATCCTGTCGATCGACGACGAGGAGTTCACGCCCGGACCGGACCTGGACCCGGCCGTGCTGAACCTGCGCACCTTCATCGAGGAAGTGCGTCGCAAGAACGCCGACGTACCCATCTACGTGTACGGCGAGACCAAGACCAGCCGCCACCTGCCCAACGACATCCTGCGCGAGCTGCACGGTTTCATCCACATGTACGAGGACACGCCCGAGTTCATGGCGCGCCACATCATCCGCGAGGCCAAGAGCTACCTCGAGGGGATCCAGCCGCCCTTCTTCAAGGCCCTGCTGGACTATGCCGAGGACGGCTCCTACTCCTGGCACTGCCCGGGGCACTCGGGCGGCGTGGCCTTCCTCAAGAGCCCGGTGGGCCAGATGTACCACCAGTTCTACGGCGAGAACATGCTGCGCGCCGACGTCTGCAACGCGGTGGAAGAGCTGGGCCAGCTGCTGGACCACAACGGCGCCATTGGCGAGAGCGAGCGCAATGCCGCGCGCATCTTCAACGCCGACCACTGCTTCTTCGTGACCAACGGCACCAGCACCTCCAACAAGATGGTCTGGCACCACGCGGTGGCACCCGGTGATGTGGTGGTGGTGGACCGCAACTGCCACAAGTCGGTGCTGCACTCGATCATCATGACGGGCGCGATCCCCGTCTTCCTCAAGCCCACGCGCAACCATTTCGGCATCATTGGCCCGATCCCCAAGAGCGAGTTCGAGCCGGCTGCGATCCAGGCCAAGATCAAGAAGAACCCGCTGCTCAAGGGCGTGGATGCCAAGAAGATCAAGCCGCGCATCCTCACGCTCACGCAGTCGACCTACGATGGCGTGCTCTACAACACCGAGTCCATCAAGGGCATGCTCGATGGTTACGTGGAGAACCTGCACTTTGACGAGGCCTGGCTGCCGCACGCGGCTTTCCACCCGTTCTATGGCCCTTACCACGCGATGGGCAAGAAGCGGGCACGCCCCAAAGACACCATGGTGTACGCCACCCAGTCCATCCACAAGCTGCTGGCGGGCATCAGCCAGGCCAGCCATGTGCTGGTGCAGGACGCGCAAAACACCAAGCTGGACCGCCCGCTGTTCAACGAGGCGTACCTGATGCACACCTCGACCAGCCCGCAGTACAGCATCATCGCCAGCTGTGATGTGGCGGCAGCCATGATGGAGCCGCCCGGCGGCACCGCGCTGGTGGAAGAGAGCATTGCCGAAGCCCTGGATTTCCGCCGTGCCATGCGCAAGGTGGACGAGGAATACGGCAAGGACTGGTGGTTCAAGGTGTGGGGCCCTGAAAAATTTGCCGACGAAGGCGTGGGCCGGGCTGACGACTGGATCCTGCGCAATGACCCGCGCAAAAAAGCCAGCAAGTGGCACGGCTTTGGCCAGCAACTGGCCGACGGCTTCAACATGCTCGACCCGATCAAGTCGACCATCGTCACGCCGGGTCTGGATCTGGATGGCAAGTTCGACAAGACCGGCATTCCAGCCTCCATCGTCAGCAAATTCCTGACCGAGCACGGCGTGGTGGTGGAGAAGACGGGCCTCTACAGCTTCTTCATCATGTTCACCATCGGCATCACCAAGGGCCGCTGGAACACGCTGCTGAC
>JAGWTL010000265.1 GCA_028869035.1 Burkholderiales bacterium
AAGTAGAACAGATTGCTGCGGACGTAGGCCAGGAGATCGTCATCGACCAGGTTCTGGCTGTCGGCAACGGCGCTGAACTCAAGGTCGGTACGCCCCTGGTGTCCGGCGCAACTGTCAAAGCCACGGTTGTGGCTCACGGTCTGCACGACAAGGTTCGCATCTTCAAGATGCGCCGTCGCAAGCACTATCAGAAACGTCAAGGGCACCGCCAGCAGTTCACCGAGCTGCAAATCGGCGCCATCTCCGCATAAGGAGCAAGAGACATGGCACAGAAAAAAGGCGGCGGCTCTACGCGTAACGGGCGCGATTCGCAGCCCAAGATGCTCGGTGTGAAGGCTTTCGGCGGCCAGCAGGTCAGCGCCGGCTCCATCATCGTGCGCCAGCGTGGCACCAAGTTCCATCCCGGCACCAATGTCGGTATCGGCAAGGACCACACCCTGTTTGCGCTGGTCGACGGTCAGGTGTCGTTTGCCATCAAGGGCGAACTCAACAAGCACATGGTGAACGTCACCGCCGCTTGAGGCAGCCCTGGCTCCACACGAAACCCTGCGCCCCGCGCAGGGTTTTTGTTTTCGGCCCACTGTGTTTAACTTCGCTATGCGAAGTTAGCCTGCAACGCAAGCCGCCAGCGGCTTGTCATTTGGGAAGATTGTTCTCATGAAATTCGTTGACGAAGCCTTTATCGACATCGCCGCCGGCGATGGGGGGAACGGCTGCGTCTCGTTCCGGCATGAGAAGTACAAGGAGTTCGGTGGCCCCAACGGGGGGGATGGCGGCCGTGGCGGCCACATCTTCGCCGTGGCCGATTCCAATCTCAACACCCTGGTCGATTTCCGCTTCACGCGCCGCTTCGACGCCAAGCGCGGTCAGCACGGCATGGGCTCGGACATGTTCGGCGCCGCCGGCGATGACATCACGCTCAAGATGCCCGTGGGCACCATCATCACCGACGCCGAGACCGGCGAGGTGCTGTACGAGCTGCTGACGCCGGGTGAAGTCATCACCATCGCCAAGGGCGGTGACGGCGGCTTCGGGAACATGCGCTTCAAGAGCGCCATCAACCGTGCCCCGCGCCAGAAGACGCCCGGCTGGCCGGGCGAGAAGAAGAACCTCAAGCTCGAACTCAAGGTGCTGGCCGACGTCGGCCTGCTGGGCCTGCCCAATGCCGGCAAGTCCACCCTGATCACGGCCATCTCCAACGCGCGTCCGCGCATAGCCGACTACCCCTTCACCACTCTGCACCCCAATCTGGGCGTGGTGCGCGTGGGCCCAGAGCAGAGCTTTGTGGTCGCCGACCTGCCGGGTCTGATCGAAGGCGCCGCCGAAGGCGCCGGTCTGGGCCACCTCTTCCTGCGCCATCTGCAGCGCACCCGCCTGCTGCTGCATGTGGTGGACCTCGCGCCCTTCGACGACAACGCCGACCCCGTGGCCCAGGCCAAGGGCATCGTGGCCGAGCTCAAGAAATACGACGCGGCGCTCTATGAGAAACCGCGCTGGCTGGTGCTCAACAAGCTCGACATGATCCCGGTCGACGAGCGCGAGGCCCGCGTCAAGGACTTCGTCAAGCGCATGAAGTACAAGGGTCCGGTGCTCCAGATCTCCGCGCTCACGCGCGAGGGATGTGAGCACCTGGTCAAGGCCGTCTACGAACAGGTCAAGATCCAGCAGGTGGCCGAGCAGCCGCATGTCGAGATCGACCCGCGCTTCAAGGACGTCCCCCCGGAAGATTTGTGAGATCCCCCACGCTTGCCACTGCGTGTGCTGCGCTGCCCCCTGAGGGCGCGCGTGCGCCTTGGGGCGGCCCGGCGGCGCACTAGAATCCCCGGATTCCCATCCAACGCTGCCGGCGCCCATCCTGCAGTTGCCGCCTTAACATGAATCAGAATTCCGCGACATCTGTCATGCGCGCCGCCCGGCGCATCGTGGTCAAGGTCGGTTCCAGCCTGGTGACCAACGAGGGGCGCGGGCTGGACGAGGCCGCGATCGAGGAATGGAGCCGCCAGATCTCGGTGCTGATCGGCGACGGGCGCGAAGTCATCATGGTCTCCAGCGGCGCCATCGCCGAGGGCATGAAGCGCCTGGGCTGGACCGCCCGCCCCAAGGAAATCCACGAATTGCAGGCCGCCGCCGCCGTCGGCCAGATGGGCCTGGCGCAGATGTACGAGACGCGCCTGCGCGCGCATGGCCTGGGCAGCGCCCAGGTGCTGCTCACGCACGCCGACCTGGCCGACCGCGAGCGTTACCTCAATGCCCGCTCCACCCTGCTGACCCTGCTCCAACTGGGCGTGGTGCCGGTCATCAACGAGAACGACACCGTCGTCAACGACGAAATCAAGTTTGGCGACAACGACACCCTGGGCGCCCTGGTGGCCAACCTGGTCGAAGCTGACGTGCTCATCATCCTCACCGACCAGAAAGGCCTGTACACGGCCGACCCGCGCAAGGACCCGGCCGCGAAATTCGTGCATGAGGCCCAGGCCGGCGACCTGGCCCTCGAAGCCATGGCCGGCGGGGCTGGGTCCAGCCTGGGCAAGGGCGGGATGATCACCAAGATTCTGGCGGCCAAGCGCGCGGCGGGGTCCGGTGCGTCCACCGTGATCGCCTGGGGCCGCGAACCCGATGCACTGGTGCGCCTCACGCAGGGCGAATCCATCGGCACCCTGCTGGTGGCGCAAACTGCCAAGAACCAGGCGCGCAAGCAGTGGATGGCCGACCATCTGCAAATGCGCGGCGCTGTCGTGGTGGATGCCGGCGCGGTGCGCAAGCTGCAGGAGGAAGGCAAGAGCCTGCTGCCCATCGGCATGACGGCCGTCGAAGGTGAATTCTCACGTGGCGAGGTGATTGCCGTGCGCGACGCGCAGGGCGCCGAGATTGCGCGTGGCCTGGCCAACTACGCCAGCGCCGAGGCGCGCCTGCTGTGCCGCAAGCCTTCGAGCGAGTTCGAGAAGCTGCTGGGCTACACAGCCGAACCCGAGATGGTGCACAGGGACAACCTCGTGATCACGCGCTAAGGCCGCACCGCCCGGGGCGTTTCACTGCCCCTGCGGTTCCGTGCGGTCCTTGCCGGGCTGGTCCGACTGTGGATCGGGGTTGAAGCTGGCGCCCGGGGGCAATTCCATGCCGTGGTTGCCGGTCTCCCGGGTCGAGGGCAGGTGCTCGTTCTCGCGCAGGCGATGGCCCTGGCGCAGGAAACGGTTGCGCTGGTCGTTGCGCGGCAGGTAGCGCGCCAGTTCGGTCAGCGCCATCTCGTAGACACCACGCTTGAACTCCACCACCATGTCCAGCGGCACCCAGTACTCGTTCCAGCGCCAGGCGTCGAACTCGGGGTGGTCGGTGGCGCGCAGGTTCAGGTGCCAGTCCTGGCCCAGCAACTGCAGCAGGAACCAGATCTGCTTCTGGCCCTTGTAATGCCCACGTGCTTCGCGTCGGATGTAACGATCCGGCACCTCGTAGCGCAACCAGTCGCGGGTCCGGGCCATGATGCGCACGTGCTCGGGCTGGAGCCCGACCTCCTCGTGCAACTCGCGGAACATGGCCTGTTCCGGGGTTTCGCCCCGGTCGATGCCACCCTGCGGAAACTGCCACGAGTGGGTGCGTATGCGTTTGCCCCAGAAAACCTGGTTTTTCTGGTTGAGCAGGATGATGCCGACATTGGGCCGAAAGCCGTCCCGGTCAAGCATAATCAAACCCCAAATTTTGAACTGATTCCATTATGCACGGCAGGTGTCGCCGGGCAAGGGGATCAGCCTGTATCCGCCAGAAAAGCCCCCATGAAAGCCTCTCAATTTCTCGTCTCCACCCTCAAGGAAGCACCGGCCGACGCCGAAGTCGTGAGCCACAAGCTCATGATGCGCGCCGGCATGATCAAGAAGCTCGGTGCCGGCATCTACAACTACATGCCCATGGGCCTGCGCGTGATCCGCAAGGTGGAGGCCATCGTGCGCGAGGAGATGAACCGCGCCGGTGCCGTGGAGCTGACCATGCCCGTGGTGCAGCCGGCCGAGCTGTGGGAAGAGACCGGGCGTTTCGCCAAGATGGGCCCCGAGCTGCTGCGCATCAAGGACAGGCATGACCGTGACTTCGTCATCCAGCCCACCAGCGAAGAGGTGGTGACCGACATTGCGCGCCAGGAGATCAAGAGCTACAAGCAGTTGCCCAAGAACCTGTACCAGATCCAGACCAAGTTCCGCGACGAGCGCCGCCCGCGCTTCGGCCTGATGCGCGGCCGCGAGTTCATCATGAAGGACGCCTACTCCTTCGACCGCGACCAGGTGTCCGCCAAGGCGAGTTACCAGGTGATGGCCCAGGCCTACCGCAAGATATTTGACCGCTTCGGCCTGAGCTACCGCGCTGTGGCCGCCGACAGCGGCGCCATCGGCGGTGACCTGAGCGAGGAGTTTCAGGTGATCGCCGCGACCGGCGAGGACGCCATCGTTTATTGTCCCGGCAGCGAGTACGCGGCCAATATCGAGAAAGCCGAGGCCCTGGCGCCGCAACA
>JAGWTL010000266.1 GCA_028869035.1 Burkholderiales bacterium
GATTTGGCAAAGATTTCTTGAGTTTTTGGGCGATTTCCAGGCAGTAATCGGCCTGGGCGTCGGTGATATTGAGCACCGAAACCTGGACCGGGGCCAGCCAGGTGGGCAGCGCACCGGCGTATTGCTCGATCAAAATCCCGATGAAACGTTCCAGGCTGCCCACGATGGCCCGGTGCAGCATGATGGGGCGGTGGCGGGCTCCGTCCTCCCCCACGAACTCGGCGTCCAGGCGCTCAGGCATGTTCGGGTCCACCTGGATGGTGCCGCACTGCCAGGGGCGGCCCAGGGCGTCCTTGAGGGTGTATTCGATCTTGGGGCCGTAGAAGGCGCCCTCGCCCGGCAGGTAGTCGAAATCGCAGCCTGAAGCCTTCAGGCCCGCGGCCAGAGCGGCTTCGGCGCGGTCCCAGCTCTCTTCGGTGCCGATGCGCTTTTCCGGGCGCGTGGACAGCTTGTAGATGATGTCCTTGAAGCCGAAGTCCGCGTAGACCTTCTGCAGCAACTTGGTGAAGGCCTTGACCTCGGCCTGGATCATGTCTTCTGTACAGAAGATGTGGCCGTCATCCTGGGTGAAGCCGCGCACACGCATGATGCCGTGCAGGCCGCCGGTGGGCTCGTTGCGGTGGCACTGACCGAACTCGCCCAGGCGCAGGGGCAGTTCGCGGTAGCTCTTGATGCCCTGCTTGTAGATCAGGATGTGGCCCGGGCAGTTCATGGGCTTCAAGGCGTAGTCGCGCTTCTCGCTCTCGGTGGTGAACATGTTCTCGCGGTACTTGTCCCAGTGGCCGGTTTTTTCCCACAGGGCCTTGTCCAGGATCTGCGGGCCCTTGACCTCCTGGTAGCCGTTGTCACGGTAGACGCGGCGCATGTACTGCTCCACCTCCTGCCAGACGGTCCAGCCCTTGGGGTGCCAGAACACGGTGCCGGGGGAATGCTCGTCCAGGTGGAACAGGTCCAGCTCGCGGCCTAATCTGCGGTGGTCGCGCTTCTCGGCCTCTTCGAGCATGGTCAGATACTGCTGCAGCTCTTCCTTGCTGGCCCAGGCCGTGCCGTAGACACGTTGCAGCATCTCCTTGCGGTGGTCGCCGCGCCAATAGGCACCGGCCACCTTCATGAGCTTGAAGTGCTTGAGCTTGCCGGTGCTGGGCACGTGGGGGCCGCGGCACAGGTCTTCGAACTTGCCTTCGCGGTAGAGGCTGACGTCTTCATTGGCCGGGATGCTGGCGATGATCTCGGCCTTGTAGTGCTCGCCCAGGCTCTTGAACCAGGCCACGGCCTCGTCGCGCGGCAGCACGCGGCGCACCACGGGCTCGTCCCTGGCGGCGAGTTCGGCCATCTTCTTCTCGATGGCGACCAGGTCTTCGGGCGTGAAGGGGCGCTTGTAGGAGAAGTCGTAATAGAAGCCGTGTTCGATGACCGGGCCGATGGTGACCTGCGCGTCGGGGAAGAGCTCCTTGACGGCGTAGGCCAGCAGGTGGGCCGTGGAATGACGGATGACCTCCAGGCCATCAGCGTCCTTGGCGGTGACGATGGACAGCGGGCTGTCGGCGGTGATCTGATAGCTGGTATCGATGACCTTGAAGCCTGAACCACCTTTGGCGGGGACCTTGCCGGCCAGCGCGGCCTTGGCCAGGCCGGCGCCGATGGAGGCAGCTACTTCGGCCACGGTGACCGGGCCGGGGAAGTCGCGTTTGGAACCGTCGGGTAGCGTGATCTGAACCATATCTCTCACTCGCAGAAAATGAAAAAGGCGCGGTAGTGACCGCGCCTTGTTTTGAATGTGACGGCACCTGCGCCCGGGGGCGCGCGGACTAGCAACCCCTGTGGCGTTTCTCGCTGGCGGTGGTAGTTCGCGGTGTCATAACCAGGGTGCCTTTCTCGCTCTTGTGAACGGACGCTGGGTCCACAGCCCTCATTCTAACCGAGGCCTCAAACGGCAACGCCAGGGAGCGAGCCCCCTGGCGTTGCGTGACAGTCGGGAAGCAGAGGCCGAGGCGACCCCGCCGCTCAGGCGGTGACCGCCTCAGCCGCTTTTTTTGCGGCGGCCGCCTTGCGGTTGCGGTCCAGCCAGCCGTTGACCACCTTGACGGTCTCGCTGACCGACTCGTTGCACAGGTCCTTCTGCTCGGCCACCAGCTTGACCAGCAGATCGATGCGCTCGATGTCGGTGGCACCGGCCGCCAGGGCGCGGGCACCCGAGGACGGCTTGAGCAGGCCCTGGCCGGCGGCGGCGTATTTTTCGAAAGGCACCATGTCGTCGCGGGAAGCACCCAGCTGTACGCACAGGTCAACCACCCACTCGTACACCTGGCGCGACTGCTCCAGGTTGCCGTGCACGGCGTCCTTGATGGCGCGCATGCCATCGGCCTGCACGCAGCGGTAGTTGCCGGTGAGCAACATGGCCCACTTGGCCAGCGGCACGAAGATGGTGTCATGCACCTTGAGCTTGACCGGCAGGTCCAGCGCCTCGCCGTTGACCGTGAGGCGGGCGGCGATGATGTCGGCCTCCATCTGCTCGAGCATGGCGGTGTGCGCGGGGTTGTCGAAGGCGGCCACCTTGAAGTTGGTGGGCAGGCCGACCTGCAGCACGTTGGGCTGCTCTTCCGGCGGACGGAAGGCTTGCGGATCAGGGCTGCACAGGGTCATGAGGCCGGGTTCGAAGTGCTCCCAGACGCTGGCGTCATGGAAGCAGGCACGCAGGGCGCTGGCGTCCAGGCCGGGGATGCGGGCCAGGTAGGGCAGCGGCGGCATGTTCATGATGGACATGCAGGGCACCTTGGCCAGTGCGATGGCCTTCATCAGTTCACGCACGCCGCTGGCGCTGTACTGCGGCTCCTGCATGGCCAGGCAGACCAGGTCGTATTGCTCGGGCTTCACGTCGGTGGGGATGACGGCGGTGAGCTTGCCGGGCAGCTGGCGCGAGTCGATCTCGACCAGGCCCTCGCGGCCCTTGACCGGCATGCGCACGCGTGTGCCCTCGTTGTTGATCAGCTTGGCGGTGTCGCGGCGGCACACCAGGCTGACCGAGTGACCCGCCATGAGCAGCTTGCTGGCGAGCAGGGAGCCATAAGAGGCGCCCAGGATCAGGATGTTGTATTTCTTGCTCATGATGATTGATGCCCTTGCGGGTCCGTAGTTTTAGAAATCGTTTCAGCGCTGGATGCTCCACTGGGGAGCGGGGCAACCGGCTTGGTATGGCACAAATATATAAACAGCTACTAATAAGGTAAATTCAATTATTATGTTGTCATTGAATAAAACTTCTTATTAATTTTATTGAATGACGACATTTTTAAAAGTAATCAAAATCGTCCCGGAAATTGCACGGGGCTGACGGACCCGCGTATCAGGCAGGCGCGTCAGCCCCGTGGCTGGCTGGGTGTCAGATGCTTAGTGGAACTGCTCTTCTTCCGTGGAGCCGGTCAGCGCGGTGACGCTGGACTTGCCACCCTGGATGACGGTGGTGACGTCATCGAAGTAGCCGGTGCCGACTTCCTGCTGGTGGGACACGAAGGTGTAGCCACGGTCGCGGGCGGCGAATTCGGGTTCCTGCACGCGCTCCACGTAGGCGGTCATGCCGCGCTTCACGTAGTCCTGCGAGAGGTCGAACATGTTGTACCACATGGAGTGGATGCCCGCGAGGGTGATGAACTGGTACTTGTAGCCCATGGCACCAAGCTCGCGCTGGAACTTGGCGATGGTGGCGTCGTCCAGGTTCTTCTTCCAGTTGAACGAGGGCGAGCAGTTGTAGGCCAGCATCTTGCCCGGGTGCACCTTGTGCACGGCGTCGGCGAACTTCTTGGCGAAGTCCAGGTCGGGCGTGCCGGTCTCGCACCACACCAGGTCGGCGTAGCGGGCGTAGGCGTTGGCGCGGGCCACGGCCTGGTCCAGGCCCTTGCGGGTCTTGTAGAAGCCTTCGCTGGTGCGCTCACCGGTCAGGAAGGGCTTGTCGATCTCGTCGTAGTCGGAGGTCAGCAGGTCGGCGGCTTCGGCGTCGGTACGGGCGATCACCAGGGTGGGCACGCCCATCACGTCGGCGGCCATGCGCGCAGCGATCAGCTTCTGGCAGGACTCGCGGGTGGGCAGCAGCACCTTGCCGCCCATGTGGCCGCACTTCTTGACGGAAGCCAGTTGGTCTTCCCAGTGCACGCCACCGGCGCCGGCGCGGATCATGGCCTTCATCAGCTCGAAGGCGTTGAGCACGCCGCCGAAACCGGCTTCGGCATCGGCCACGATGGGGGCGAAGTAGTCGATGTGGTCCTTGTGGCCGGCGTCGATGCCCTTGGCGTGCTGGATCTCGTCAGCACGGCGGAAGGTGTTGTTGATGGTCTCGACGACCTTGGGCACCGAGTCCACCGGGTACAGGGACTGGTCCGGGTACATGGACGAGTAGGTGTTGTTGTCGGCGGCGACCTGCCAGCCCGACAGGTAGATGGCCTTCACGCCGGCCTTGACCTGCTGCATGGCCTGGCC
>JAGWTL010000267.1 GCA_028869035.1 Burkholderiales bacterium
GACTTGATCGGGCCCTTGACGCGGTCGCCGCGCTTGGTGTTCTGCGCGAATTCCTGCCAGGGGTTGGCCTTGCACTGCTTCATGCCCAGGGAGATGCGGCGCTTGTCTTCGTCGATCTCGAGGACCATGACTTCGACTTCGTCACCCAGGGCGACGATCTTCGAGGGAGCCACGTTCTTGTTGGTCCAGTCCATTTCGGAGACGTGCACCAGGCCTTCGATGCCCGGCTCGAGTTCCACGAACGCGCCGTAGTCGGCGATGTTGGTGATCTTGCCGAACAGGCGGGTGCTGGTGGGGTAGCGGCGGGAAACGCCCATCCACGGATCGTCGCCCATCTGCTTCAGGCCCAGGGACACGCGGTTCTTCTCGGTGTCGAACTTCAGGATCTTGGCGGTGATTTCCTGGCCAGCGGTCACCACTTCGGAGGGGTGACGCACACGGCGCCAGGCCATGTCGGTGATGTGCAGCAGGCCGTCGATGCCGCCCAGGTCCACGAAGGCACCGTATTCGGTGATGTTCTTGACCACGCCCTGCACCACGGAACCTTCCTTGAGGTTCTGCATGAGCTTGGCGCGCTCTTCGCCCATGGAGGCTTCCACCACGGCGCGGCGGCTCAGCACCACGTTGTTGCGCTTGCGGTCGAGCTTGATGACCTTGAATTCCAGGGTCTTGTTCTCGTACGGAGACAGGTCCTTGGTCGGACGGGTGTCGACCAGCGAACCGGGCAGGAAGGCGCGGATGCCGTTGACCAGCACGGTCAGGCCGCCCTTGACCTTGCCGCTGGTGGTGCCGGTGACGAATTCGCCGGTTTCCAGGGCCTTTTCCAGGCTCATCCAGGAAGCCAGACGCTTGGCGGTGTCACGCGACAGGATGGTGTCGCCGTAACCGTTTTCGATGGAGCCGATGGCCACCGACACGAAGTCGCCCACCTGCACTTCGAGCACGCCCTGGTCGTTCTTGAATTCCTCGACGGGGACATAGGCCTCGGACTTGAGGCCGGCATTCACGACGACGAAGCCGTGTTCGAGACGAACGACTTCGGCGGTGATCACTTCACCCGGACGCATTTCGGTGCGTTGCAGGGATTCTTCAAACAGGGCGGCAAAAGATTCAGACATGTAATTTCCTAGACCATCTGGGCGTCCACGATGGGGATCGTGGCGTGACAGCCGCACCATTGCGACTGGGGTTTGGCTTTCGATGGCGTTGTGTGCGGATGATCCGCGGGTTAAGTTGTCGATCCACACGGCCGTGCGCTTAGCGAGCGCGAGGGGAGCCGGGTGGGCCTCTCCAGCCGCTCAGACAGGTCCGAAGGGCTGTTTGCCCTGCCACCAGTCCAGCACGAGATCCACCGACGCTTCAATCGAGAGATCCGAGTTGTCCAGCAACCGGGCGTCCTGTGCCGGCTTGAGAGGAGCGACGCTGCGGGACATGTCCCGGGCATCACGCGCTTCCAGATCGGCACGAAGGGTTTCGATTGTAGTCGAAAACCCCTTTGAAATCAACTGCTTATGGCGCCGTTCGGCTCGTTTGGCGGCGCTGGCGGTCAAAAACACCTTCAAGGGGGCGTCCGGGAAGATCACGGTGCCCATGTCGCGGCCGTCGGCCACCAGGCCGGGCAGGCGGGCAAAGCTGTGCTGCAGGGCCACCAGGGCCTTGCGCACGGCCGGCAGGGCCGAGACCTTGGAGGCGTTCATGCCGCCGTTTTCGCTGCGGATGGCGTGGCTGACGTCCTCGCCGTCCAGGAGCACGCGCTCACCTGCGAAGCGCACCGGCAGGCGCTGGGCCAGGGCGGCAATGGCGGCTTCGTTTTCCGGCCCCAGGGCAAGGCCGGCGCGCAGGGCGGCCTCTGCGGTCACGCGGTAGAGCGCGCCGGAATCGAGGAAGTGGTAACCCAGGCGCTCGGCCAGCAGCGCGGCCAGGGTGCCCTTGCCCGAGGCGGTGGGGCCGTCCACGCAAAGGACCGGCACGGCGCCGCTTTGTGGCACGGTGACCGAAAACAGGGCCTCGAAGTAATCGGGGAAGGTCTTGGCCACGCACTTGGGGTCCAGGATGCGCACCGGCAGCCCGGCCGGGTTGAAGGCGGCCAGCGAGAAACACATGGCGACGCGGTGGTCGTCGTAGGTGCGGATGCTGGCGGCTTGCCAACCCGAGGTGACCAGGGGCGTGATGCGGAGGTAGTCCGCACCTTCCTCCACCGTAGCGCCGAGCTTGCGCAGCTCGGTGGCCATGGCGGCGATGCGATCGGTTTCCTTGACGCGCCAGCTCGCGATATTGCGCAGGGTGCTGGGGCCGTCGGCGTACAGCGCCATCACGGCCAGGGTCATGGCGGCGTCGGGGATATGGTTGCAGTCCAGGGCTATGGCCTTCAGGGGCCAGCTGCCTCTGGAGATCTCCAGCCAGTTGGGGCCGCCCGTCACGCGCGCACCCATCTGGCGGGCGGCCTCGACGAACTTGATGTCGCCCTGGATGGAACTCTCCCCCACGCCCTCGATGCGCACCGGCCTGGCCGCGTCGGCGGCGATGGCGCCCAGGGCGATGAAATAACTGGCCGAGGAGGCGTCGGCCTCCACATGCAACACGCCCGGCGACTGGTAGCGGCTGCCGGCCGGGATGATGAAGCGTTGCCAGCCTTCGCGGCGCACCTGGATGCCGTAGCGGGCCAACAAGTTGAGCGTGATCTCGATATAGGGCTTGGAGATAAGTTCGCCGACGACCTCGATCACGATGTCCTGTCCAGTCGCCGGGCCGCCCCAAGACTGGACAGCCCCCTCGGGGGGCAGCGAGGACACCTCAGTGCCGAGCGTGGGGGTTCGATTCATCGCGACGAGAGGTAGCGCCATCAGCAGGGCCGTGAGGAACTGGCTGGAGACGTCGCCACGCACCTTGATCGGAGCGTCGAGCTTCAGGCTGGGGCGGCCGATGCGCAGTGGCGGATAGCCTTCGTTGCCGAGGTAATCGATGCGGCAGCCCAGCGGGCGCAGTGCATCAACCAGGTCGCCGATAGGCCGCTCGTGCATGCGTGGCACGCCCGAGAGTTCGAAGTCGCCGCCCAGCACTGCCAGTGCGGCGGTCAGCGGGCGCATGGCGGTGCCGGCATTGCCCATGAAGAACTTCAGTGCGGTAGCGGGCAGCTTGCCGTCCAGGCCGTCGATGACGATGGCGCTGCCCTCCTGCGCCACGCCGCAGCCGAGCTGGCGCAGGGCGGCCAGCATGACACGGGTGTCGTCGGAGTCGAGCAGATCGTGCAGGGTGGTGCGGCCGCGGCACAGGGCCGAGAGCAGCAGCACGCGGTTGGAGATGCTCTTGGAGCCGGGCAGTAGCACCCGGCCGTGCGCACCGGCCAGCGGCGGCAGGTCGAGAAAGTCAGTGGAAAACATCGGTGCGCTGGTTCTGCGCAATCAGCGACGGTTCTTGTTCATGCTCCAGTGGGCGCGAGCCTGGCTGGCCTGGCCGATCAGCTCTTCGAGCGCGTCGGCGTTGCCGTTGGAGATCATGAGTTCAAGCGCCTGCAGATTGCGCTGGAAGAGTTTGGACTGGGTCAGCAATTCTTCACGGTTGGAGATCATGATGTCGCGCCAGATTTGCGGGTCGCTGGCGGCGATGCGCGTGAAATCACGGAAGCCGGGGCCGGCCAGGGAGAGGAAATCCCTGCCCTTGTGCTGGCCGGTGATGGAGTTCATCAGCGCGAAGGCGATCAGATGGGGCAGGTGGCTCACGGCGGCGAAGGCCGCATCGTGCGCCTCGGGTGTCATCTTGAGCACATGGCAGCCCAGGGCGGACCAGACGTCGATGGCCTGCTGGACCTGCGCCGCATGGGTGCGGTCCAGCGGCGTGAGGATGATCTGCTTGCCCGCATACAGGTCGGGGTCGGCATGCTCCACGCCGGAGACTTCCTTGCCCGAGATCGGGTGGGCCGGCACGAAGGAGCCCACCTGCTCGCGCAGGGCGCGGCGCGCGGCATCCACCACATCGCGTTTGGTCGAGCCCACGTCCATGATCAGCATCTGCGGCGTGACCAAGTGCTTGATGGCCTTGAAGGTGGCCTCGGTGGCCGAGACCGGCACGGCGATCAGCACGATGTCGGCGCCCGAGACGGCCAGCAGGGCCGAGGGGGCTTCCACGTCGATCACGCCCATCTGGCGTGCGCGCTCGGTGGTGGAGGGTGACTTGCTGTAGCCGACCACGCGTTTGACCAGTCCGGCGCGTTTGAGCGCCAGGGCAAAAGAACCGCCCATGAGGCCGCAACCGATCAGACCCAACTGTTCAAACATCATTCACTTACCGGATAGGTGCCCAACACCTTGTAGAACGCGCACAGGCTTTGCAGTTCCTGCAGCGCGGCTGCGACATGGGGCTGGGACGTGTGGCCCTGGATGTCGATGTAGAAATAGTATTCCCATTGGCCCGAACGTGCCGGGCGCGATTCGAAGCGGGTCATGGACACGCCGTGTTTCTTCAG
>JAGWTL010000268.1 GCA_028869035.1 Burkholderiales bacterium
ATTGAGGCTTTCATAAATCATGACAAGCACCTCACATCCGCTCGCCCTGAGCCTGTCGAAGGGCTTCGACAGGCTCAGCCTGAACGGCAGGTGTCATGAATAAAGAAAACATCAATAAGCTGACCGTCCGTTCTTCATCATCCGAGAGGGGATACGCCATGAACATGCTGCGCAGAACCTGGTTCACGGGCCTGCTGGCGGGCATCACGCTGCTGGCCGGCTGTGCCGTCACGCCGCCGCCGGCGCCCACGCCCGAAGCGCGTGTGGTGCTCACGCCCACGGGCGTGCTGCGCGTGGGCGTTTATGCGGGCAGCCCGACCTCGCTGGTGGTGGACAAGAGCGGGCGCAATGCCGGTGTGGCCCATGACCTGGGCAAGGAGCTGGCGCGCTGGCTGAACTCGCCCTTCGAACTGGTCGAATTCAATCGCATCGCCGAGGTGATCGAGGCCATGAAGGCCGGCCAGGTGGATTTCACCTTCACCAACGCCACCGAGGCGCGTGCGCGTGAGGTGGACTTCACCCTGCCGCTCGTGAGCCTGGAGCTGGGCTACCTGGCGCCGCCCGGCAGCAAGCTGCGCAGCGCGAACGAGATCGACCGCGTGGGTGTCAAGGTCGGTGTCAGCGAAGGCAGCACGTCGCAGGGCGTGCTCAGCCGCGCCTACAAGCAGGCCCAGGTCGCGCCCATGCCTTCGCTCAAGACGGCCATAGAGCAGCTCAAGCTGGGCAAGATCGACGCCTTCGCCACCAACAAGGGCATCCTCTTCGAGATGTCCGACAACCTTTCCGGCTCACGCGTGCTGGACGGCCGCTGGGGCCTGGAGAACCTGGCCATCGCCGTGCCCAAGGGCCGCCAGGCCGGTCTGTCCTACCTGAGCCACTTCGCGCTGACCGTGCGCCGCGACGGCACCCTGCAGTCGGCCATCGATCGCGCCGGCCTGCGCGGCACGGTCGAACCGGCCATGCGCTGAACACAAAAATCATCCGAGAGAACCATGAGCAAACCCACCACAGGCCTCTTCGAGAAAACCGCCGGCTGGCTGGACTGGTACACCGGCCCGAGCAAGCCGCGCTTCCAGCTGCCCGCAGGCGCGGTGGACGCGCACTGCCACGTTTTCGGCCCGGGCGCCGAGTTCCCCTACGCCCCCGAGCGCAAGTACACGCCCTGCGACGCGAGCAAGGCGCAGCTCTTCGCCCTGCGCGACCACCTGGGTTTCGCGCGCAACGTCATCGTGCAGGCCACCTGCCACGGCGCCGACAACCGCGCCCTGGTGGATGCCTGCCTGTCGTCCAACGGCAAGGCGCGCGGCGTGGCCACCGTCCGGCGCAGCGTGACGGACGAGGAGCTGCAGAAGCTGCACGCCGCCGGCGTGCGCGGCGTGCGCTTCAACTTCGTCAAGCGCCTGGTGGACTTCACACCCAAGGACGAGCTGCTGGAAATCGCCGGCCGCATCCACAAGCTGGGCTGGCATGTGGTGATCTACTTCGAGGCCGTGGACCTGCCCGAGCTGTGGGACTTCTTCACCGCGCTGCCCACCACGGTGGTGGTGGACCACATGGGCCGCCCCGACGTGAGCAAGCCCGTGGACGGGCCCGAGTTCGCGCTGTTCCTCAAGTTCATGCGCGAGCACAGCAACGTCTGGAGCAAGGTGAGCTGCCCCGAGCGCCTGTCGGTCGCCGGCCCCAAGGCCCTGAACGGCGAGCAGGCCGCCTACCGCGACGTGGTGCCCTTTGCTAAGCGCATCGTGCAGGAGTTCCCGGACCGCGTGCTCTGGGGCACCGACTGGCCGCACCCGAATCTGAAGGACCACATGCCCGACGACGGCCTGCTGGTGGACTTCATCCCCCATATTGCGCCCACAGCCGATCTGCAGCGCAAGCTGCTGGTGGACAACCCCATGCGCCTGTACTGGAATGAAGAATGACGTCGCTGCGCTTCATGACTCGCTGCGCTTTATTGAGGCTTTCATAAATCATGACAAGCACCTCACATCCGCTCGCCCTGAGCCTGTCGAAGGGCTTCGACAGGCTCAGCCTGAACGGCAGGTGTCATGAATAAAGAAAACATCAATAATGACGGCGTTGCACGCCATGATGCAGCATGGTCATTCCGTCATTGAGGCGGCGTAGCCGCTAAGTCATTTCGTCATAGGAACTCAATCATGTCCCTCGACAAACCCTATCTGGACGTGCCCGGCACGACCATCTTCGACGCCGAGCAATCGCGCAAGGGCTACTGGCTCAACCAGTTCTGCATGAGCCTGATGAAGGCCGAGAACCGCGAACGCTTCAAGGCCGACCAGCGCAAATACCTGGACGAATGGCCCATGACCGAAGAGCAGAAGCAGGCCGTGCTGGCTGCCGATCTCAACAAGGCCATCTCCCTGGGCGGCAACATCTACTTCCTGGCCAAGCTGGGCGCCACGCACGGCAAGAGCTTCCAGCAGATGGCCGGTTCCATGACCGGCATGACCGAGGAGGAGTACCGGGACATGATGATCCAGGGCGGCCGCTCCGCCGAAGGCAACCGCGTCGTCGGCGAAAACGGAACAGCCCAGGCAAAGAACCAGCCGCAAGGCCACGGCACCGGCAAGCTGCTTTGAATTTGAGAAAGACTGACATGGCCAAGATCACCGCATCCGTCTACACCTCGCATGTGCCGGCCATCGGCGCGGCCATCGACCTGGGCAAGACCCACGAACCCTATTGGCAGCCCCTGTTCGCCGGCTACGAGCCCGGCAAGCAATGGTTCCAGCAGAACAAGCCCGACGTCATCTTCCTGGTCTACAACGACCACGCCACGGCTTTCAGCCTGGAGATGATTCCCACCTTCGCCATCGGTACCGCCGCCGAATACCAGCCCGCCGACGAGGGCTGGGGCCCGCGCCCCGTGCCCAAGGTCCAGGGCCATCCGGACCTGGCCGCGCACATCGCGCAGTCCGTGATCCAGCAGGACTTCGACCTCACCATCGTGAACAAGATGGACGTGGACCATGGCCTCACTGTGCCCCTGTCCCTGGTCTGCGGCACACCCGACAAGGCCAGCTTCGAATGGCCCTGCCCGGTGATCCCCTTCGCCGTCAACGTGGTGCAGTACCCCGTGCCCAGCGGCCGCCGCTGCTTCGAGCTGGGCAAGGCCATCCGCCGCGCCGTCGAGTCCTATGACGAGCCGCTCAATGTGCAGATCTGGGGCACGGGTGGCATGAGCCATCAGCTGCAGGGTCCGCGCGCCGGCCTGATCAACAAGGCATGGGACAACGCCTTTCTCGACGAGATGATCGCCAGCCCCGAGACCCTGGCCAGCAAGCCGCACATCGACTACGTGCGCGAGGCCGGCAGCGAAGGCATCGAGCTCGTGATGTGGCTCATCGCCCGTGGCGCCATGGCCGACGTGGCCGGTGACAAGGCGCCCAAGGTCGCGCACCGCTTCTACCATGTGCCCGCGTCGAACACCGCCGTGGGCCACCTGATCCTCGAAAACCAATGACTATCCCGTTCGGGCTGAGCCTGTCGAAGCCCTTCGACAAGCTCAGGGCGAGCGGACCAACAGGAGAAAACACATGACCATCAAAGTCGCACTCGCCGGTGCCGGCGCCTTCGGCATCAAGCACCTGGACGGCATCAAGAACATCCAGGACGTGGAGGTCGTCTCGCTGGTCAGCCGCGAGCTGGAGAAAACCAGGGAAGTGGCCGACAAGTACGGCATCAAGCACGTCACCACCGATCTGGCCGACAGCCTCAAGCTCAAGGAAGTGGACGCGGTCATCCTGTGCACGCCCACGCAGATGCACGCCGCGCAGGTCAAGGCCTGCCTGGAAGCGGGCAAGCACGTGGAGGTGGAAATCCCCCTGTGCGACGTGCTCAAGGAGGGCGAGGAAGTCCTGGCCGTGCAGAAGAAGACCGGCCTGGTCGCCATGTGCGGCCACACCCGTCGTTTCAACCCCAGCCATCAGTACGTGCACAAGAAAATCAAGGCCGGCGAGTTCAACATCCAGCAGATGGACGTGCAGACCTATTTCTTCCGCCGCACGAACATGAACGCCCTGGGCCAGGCCCGCAGCTGGACCGACCACCTGCTGTGGCACCACGCCGCCCACACCGTGGACCTGTTCGCCTACCAGTGCGGCAGCCCCATCGTGAAGGCCAACGCCATCCAGGGCCCGATCCACCCAGTGCTGGGCATCGCCATGGACATGTCCATCCAGCTCAAGGCCGCCAACGGCGCCATCTGCACGCTGAGCCTGTCCTTCAACAACGACGGCCCCCTGGGCACCTTCTTCCGCTACATCGGCGACACGGCCACCTACCTGGCCCGTTACGACGACCTGTTCAACGGCAAGGAAGAGAAGATCGACGTGAGCAAGGTGGACGTCTCCATGAACGGCATCGAGCTGCAGGACCGCGAGTTCTTCGCCGCCATCCGCGAAGGCCGTGAGCCCAA
>JAGWTL010000269.1 GCA_028869035.1 Burkholderiales bacterium
GCGTGGAGGGCTTCGTGCGCCAGATCCTCGGCTGGCGCGAGTACGTGCGCGGCATCTACTGGACGCAGATGCCCCAGTACCTCGAAGGCAACGCCCTCGATGCCCATGAAGACCTGCCCGCCTGGTACTGGGACGGCCGCACCGACCTGGCCTGCCTGGCCGACGCCATCGGCCAGACGCTGCAGCACGGCTATGCGCACCACATCCAGCGCCTCATGGTGACCGGCCTGTTCGCCCTGCTCTATGGCGTGGAGCCCCGGCAGGTGCACGCCTGGTACCTCGGCGTCTACGTGGACGCGGTGGAATGGGTCGAGCTGCCCAACACCCTGGGCATGAGCCAGTACGCCGACGGCGGCCTGATGGCCAGCAAACCCTATATCGCCAGCGGCAAATACATCGAACGCATGAGCCCGCTGTGCCGGGGCTGCCGCTACGATCCGGCCCAGCGCACCGGCGAGCGCGCCTGTCCGGTCACCACGCTGTACTGGGATTTCCTGCTGCGCCACGAAGCGCTGCTGGCGCGCAACCCGCGCACCGCGCTGCAGGTCAGGAACCTCGCCCGGCTGGACGACGCAGAACGCAAGGCCCTGCAGGCCCGTGCCGGCGCCATCCGCCGCGGCGAGGTCGGCAGGCTGCCGGCCTGAACGGGTGAGAAGCAGCCCCCGTGCCAAAAGGCGCGTTTTGCCATAAGCTCACGCCATGACCACCCTGAACGTCCTGGGCTCCGAGCTTATGCCCTGCTCCTACGACCCGCTCACCGGCTTCCACCGCGACGGCTGTTGCAAGACGGATGCGCACGACCTGGGCTCACACGTGATCTGCGCGCGTATGACGCAGGCCTTCCTGGATTTTGCCCAGGCGCGTGGCAACGACCTTGTCACCCCGCATCCTGAATACCGCTTCCCCGGCCTCAAGGCGGGTGACCGCTGGTGCCTGTGCGCGCTGCGCTGGAAAGAGGCGCTGGATGCCGGCGTGGCCCCGCCCGTGGTGCTGGAATGCACGCACCTGCGCGCGCTGGACTACGTCACGCTGGATCAATTGCGCGCACACGAACTGGTGCCCGGCAAGCGCGAGCCCCAGCCCTGAGTTCGCAGTCTCAGCGCGGCCAGGCGGGCGAGGCCATGAAGCTCACGTGCGCCGCCACCACGCGCCAGCCCGCGGGCGTGCGCAAGCAGGTCTGGCTCTGGCGGCCTATGGCCTCGCCGCCAGCGCGACGGAACCCGGTGGTGGCCGTGGCGTGGTCCTGGTCATAGGTGGTGATCATGGTGCACGTGAGCTCACGCATCAGGCCGGCCGAAGGGCGCTCCGCGCGAAACGCCTGGATGGTCTGGTAGACATAGAGGTTCTGGGTGGCGCCGTAACGCAGGGGTGCGGGCTGTTCCAGAAAAGCTCGTCCAGAACATCCACCTTGTTGTGCACCAGCGCATCTTCGTAGCGCGCAAAGGCCGCCGTGACTTCGGTCAGCACGGCCGGCGCATTGGTCTCCATCGCCATACCCGCTCCCGGTTCTTGGTGATGTCCCACCTGCTCGCCCAGATGGGCCTGGGCCAGGGCCCCATCGGCGGCAATCTCCGCCGCCGTGCCCTGCGCCACGATACGCACCCTCGATGACGCACGCCTGGTCCGCCAGCGCCACGCCGGCCGCCGCGATGGGCCCCAGCCAGAAGCTCAGCCCCACCAGCACATTGAGGTCCACGCCCACCAGAGTTCAGCAATGCCTTTTTGAACACCTCGTACACAAGACGATGCTGGATGTTGATGCGCCTGGAGCAGGCGCCTTCGAGGTCCCCCACCAGCTTCGCAAAAGGCGGCAGGTTCTGGAAGGGGTCAGTTGCCAGCACTTCCAGCAGCTCCTTCGCTTTTTCTTTCAAGCCGGCAGCGGCCAGCTTCTTGGCGTCCTTGAGCACGTGCTTGGCGAAGACGACCGTCCACTTCACCAGCGCAGATCCTTGGCGCTCTTGTCCAGGGGTTCAGCCATGCCCTTCTTGATGGACTCGCACATACCCGGAATGGCCAGCAGGTAAAGCGTTTCCCGGATAGCCTGCCAATCTTCCGCAGACACCAGCACCGCGCTGCTGCGCTTGCCGGAAATCAGGATGGGCTGGTGCGACTCGGCAGTCTGGTCGATCAGACGGTAGAGCCCGGCACGGGCTTCGCTGGCGGTTACGAGGGTGGTCATGTCCGGCTCCAAAACAACGGAATCGTGCGCTAATACGTACGTCATATCAACCCATCCATCACGAACACCTCGTAGATTGCATCGGGAGGTGCAGCCCATCGCCCAGACCGGTCCGGCATTGCCTTAGACTCGGCCGGATGTCAGATCCTCCCGCCCTCCACACCCCGATGATGCAGCAGTACCTCGGCCTCAAGGCCGGGTACCCTCAGACCCTGCTGTTCTACCGCATGGGTGACTTCTACGAGCTGTTTTACGCCGACGCCGAGAAGGCCGCTCGCCTGCTCGACATCACCCTCACCCAGCGCGGCCAGTCCGGCGGCAAGCCCGTGGTCATGGCCGGCGTGCCCTTCCATTCGGTCGAGACCTACCTGGCCCGCCTCATCAAGCTCGGCGAATCGGTGGCCATCTGCGAGCAGGTGGGCGACGTGGCCACGGCCAAGGGCCCGGTGGAACGCAAGGTGGTGCGCGTCGTCACCCCCGGGACACTGACCGACAGCGCCCTGCTCAGCGACAAGAACGAATCCCTGCTGCTGGCCGTGCACCAGGGCCAGCGCAACACCCTGGGCCTGGCCTGGCTCAGCGTCACCCAGGGTGAGGTCAACCTGGCCGAATGCAGCCCCGAGGAACTGCCCGAGTGGCTGGCCCGCATCGCGCCCGGCGAGCTGATCTACAGCGCGGGCAGCACGCCCGCTTTTGAGCAGCGTCTGCAGGCGCTCAAGCAGACCAGCGGCATGGCCCTGGCCCTGCGCCCAGAATGGCAGTTCGACAGCAGCCTGGGCCAGAACAAGCTGCAGGAACTGCTCAAGGCCGCGAGCCTGGCCGCCTGGAGCGCAGCCGAACTCCCGCAAGCCCACGCCGCCGCCGCCGCCCTGCTGGCCTATGCCGAACACACCCAGGGCCGCGCTCTAAGCCATGTGCACAACCTGCGTGTGCAGCGCAACGACCAGCTCATCGACCTGCCGCAGACCACGCGCCGCAATCTGGAGCTGGTGCAGACCCTGCGCGGTGAGGACAGCCCCACCCTCTTTTCCCTGCTCGACAGCTGCATGACCGGCATGGGCAGCCGCCTGCTCAAGCGCTGGCTGCTGGAGCCCGCGCGCGACCGCGCCCCGGCGCAGCAGCGGCTCGACGCCCTCGGCGCATTGAGAGGCGGGCCCTGGCCCAAACTGCGCGAACAGCTCAAGGGCTGCAGCGACGTGGAACGCATCACCGCGCGCATCGCCCTGCGCCAGGTGCGCCCGCGCGAGCTCGTGGCCCTGCAGCAGACGCTACAAAAAACGGAGCAATTGGCGCCTGCTTTGCAAGGCCAGGCCGGCCTGCTGGCCCAGGTGGCCGAGCACCTGCTGCCCCCCGCGGGCTGCGCGGAATTGCTGGCCCGCGCCATCCTGCCCGAGCCTGCCGCCCTGGTGCGTGACGGCGGCGTGATCAACGACGGCCTGGACGCCGAGCTCGACGAGCTGCGGGCCATCCAGACCAACTGCGACGGCTTCCTGCTGGAGCTGGAAACGCGTGAACGGGCCCGCACCGGCATCAACAATCTGCGCGTGCAGTTCAACAAGGTGCACGGCTTCTACATCGAGATCACCAGCAGCAACCTGGACCGCGTGCCCGAGGACTACCGCCGCCGCCAGACGCTGAAGAACGCCGAGCGTTTCATCACGCCCGAGCTCAAGGCCTTCGAGGACAAGGCCCTCAGCGCGCAGGAACGGGCCCTGGCCCGCGAGAAGTGGCTCTACGAACAGCTGCTGGACCAGCTCGAACCCCATATCGCCGCGCTCACGCGCACGGCACGGGCGCTGGCCACGCTGGACGTGTTGTGCTCCCTGACCGAACGCTCGCTCACGCTGGACTGGTGCGTGCCGGTCTTTGCCAACGAGCCCTGCATCGAGATCACGGCCGGTCGCCACCCCGTGGTGCAGGCCCGCCTGGCCGAGACCAGTTCCGGCGCCTTCATCGCCAACGACACGCGCCTGGGCCCGAAGCAGCGCATGCAGATCATCACCGGCCCGAACATGGGCGGTAAATCGACGTACATGCGCCAGGTGGCCCTCATCGTGCTGCTGGCCTCCATGGGTTCCTACGTGCCGGCAGCGAATTGCCGCCTCGGACCGATCGACGCCATCCACACCCGCATCGGCGCCGCCGACGACCTGGCCAACGCCCAGTCCACCTTCATGCTGGAGATGACCGAGGCCGCGCAGATCCTGCACGCGGCCACG
>JAGWTL010000270.1 GCA_028869035.1 Burkholderiales bacterium
GACGCGCAGGGACGCATCGAGTGGTTCAACCAGACAGCGGCCCAGCACTTCGGCCTGGAGACCGGCCGTGATCTGTTGCAGCACATGGTCAACCTGGTGCGCGATCCGGCTTTCACGGCCTATGTGTCCGGGGGGAACTACCAGGCCAGCGTGGTGATGCAGGGGCGTGCCCATAGCAGCGCCCACCCTTTACGCCTTTCGGTGCACCTGCACGATTACGGCGAGGGCCGGCGTCTGCTGCTCTCGCGCGACGTCACCATGTTCGAGCAGGCCGAGGCCATGCGGCGCGACTTCGTAGCCAACGTCTCGCACGAGATCCGTACGCCCTTGACCGTGCTCTCGGGTTTTGTCGAGACCCTGCAGACCCTGCCGCTGGACGCCAGCGAGCGGACCCGTTACCTGGACCTGATGGCGCAGCAGGCGGGCCGCATGCAGTCCCTGGTGAGTGATCTGCTGATGCTCTCACGCCTGGAAGGCAGCCCCCTGCCCGGCGCTGCCGAATGGTCATCCCTGCCCGTGCTGATGGGCCAGGTGGAACAGGAGGCGCAGGTTCTGTCGGCGGTGCTGACCCCGCCCATGACCGGCCCGGCGCAGGCATTGGTGTTTCAGCCAGTTCCGGTCTGTGAACTGGCAGGCACCCCTTCGGAGCTGCACAGCGCGCTCTCCAACCTGGTCAGCAATGCCGTGCGCTACACGCCGGCCGCCGGCGTGGTGCGCTGCGGCTGTTTGCTGCTGGAGGACGGCCGCCTGGAGTTTTACGTGCAGGACAGCGGCCCGGGCATCGCGCCTGAACACATTCCGCGCCTGACCGAACGCTTCTACCGGGTGGACCGCAGCCGTTCACGCGACACCGGGGGCACCGGCCTGGGCCTGGCCATCGTCAAGCACGTGGCGCAGCGCCACGGCGCAGAACTGCGCATCGACAGCACCCCGGGCAAGGGCTCGCGCTTTGCCATCGTCTTTCCTGCGAGTCGCGTGCGCCTGGCGGCTCAGCCCGCAGCAGTGGCCACGGTCTAAGAAGCATGGCTTGGGTTGTCTCGTCGCGGGAGGCCAGCGAGCCGGCTTTGCCGGGCCACTGGCGTCGCCCCGTTGAGGGGGCTTAGCGACACGCAGTGCGCGCAGCGGGGGCATCACTTACTGCGCCGCAGCACCTGCCAGATCATGAACCAGAAACTCAGGGCAGCGAGCGCCAGTGCTGCGGCCCCGGCCATCCAGAAGGCCGCCGGGGTTTGCAGCGCTGGCCAAGGGCCGAACCCGCGATAGGCCAGCAGGAAACCGCCATACAGGCCCAGGCCCCAGAGCAGCACGGCGTAGATCAGGAAAGGCGCCAGCGTGATGCGCCAGCAGCGCAACACGAAGACCGCCAGGGCCTGCAGGCCGTCGAAGAGGTGGTAAATCGCGGTCCAGAACAGCAGGGGAACCGCCAGGGCCACTACCTCGGGGCTGCTGGCATAGACCGCAGCCAGGGGCGCGCGCACGGCGATCAGTGCCGTGGCCAACAGCACCGCGCTGCCCGCCACAAGGCCGAAGCCCACGCCCACGGCGTGGCGCGCACGCGCCGGCTGGCCCGCGCCCAGCCAGTAGCTGGTGCGTGCGCTGGTGGCGATGCCGATGGCCAGCGGCACCATGTAGAGCACGGCGGCCAGGTTGGCGGCGATCTGGTGGCTGGCCGCCGCAGCGGTGCCCAGGCGGGCCACGAAGAGGGCCATCAGCGTGAAGGATGTGACCTCGATCAGGATGGTCAGACCGCTGGGCACGCCAAGGCGCAAGAAGGAGCCCAGCACATGCCAGTCTGGCCGGCCGGGCCATTGCCACAGACGGTACGGCGCATACAGGGGCCGCGTACGCAGCAGCCGCAGGGCCAGGGCCAGCATGGCCACGTGCACGAACAGCGTGGCCCAGGCGCAGCCGGCTGCGCCCTGCGCCTGCAGGCCCAGACCGCCGAAGGCGAACCAGATCGAAAGCGGCACTTTGACGAAGAGTGAAGCCAGTTGCAGCCAGGTGACCAACTGCGGTTTGCCCAGGCTCTGGTTGAGCGTGCCGTAAAGACGGAACATCAGCGCGGCCGGCAGGGCCATGGCCAGCACCCCCAGATAAGCCTGCACCTCACCGCGCAGCGCCGTCGGCACCTCGGCCCACTCCAGCAGGACACCCGGATTGAGCAGGATGGACAAGCCGAGCAGCACCAGCGCCAGCCAAAGGTAGAGCGCCTGGCGGAAGGAATGCCCGAGTCGTGCGGGTTGTCGCGCCCCATGCAGTTCGGACCAGACCGGCAGCAGAGACGTGAGTACGCTCATCAGGCCAACGTACACGCTCATGTAGATGGCCGAGCCGACGGAGAGGGCCGCCAGCGAGGTCTCGGCATAACGGCCGGCGACGATAGTGTCGGTCACGCCAAAGGCCATGGTGGCGAGTTGGCCCACCAGCACGGTGCCGGCATGGCGCGCGATGGTCTTGAACTCGGGCACGGGTTTCAGCGGACGGGGGCCGCGATGCGGCGGTAGATGGCCAGGTCTTCTTCGCCTTCGCGCGGGTGGCCCAGTTCGCTGTGTGGCTGCCACTGCATCGGGTTGAGGATCTCGGGGGTCTGCCGCACGATGTCCCGGTCGATGACCAGCCAGTCGCAGCGGGCGCTGTCGTTGGCTCTTTCCAGGCGCAGATGGGAGTGCAACTGCAAGGCTGCCAGCTGGCTGCGCGAAAGGCCAAAGTGCGCCAGGCAGTTGGCCGGCTGTACGGTCGCTTCGATGCGCCGCACCAGCGGCAGGTAGCTGCGCGCGAAGTCCAGAGCCGGCATCCACAGCGTGGTCAGCAGCAGCCAGCACAGGGCGGCGCCACCGGCGGGCAGCACCATACTCTTCCAGATCGCGGCGCGGTTGCGGCCGATGCGCCACTTCACCAGCCAGCCCCAGGCGAAGGTAGCCAGGGTGGCGAAGATGAAGGGCAGGATGATGAAGCGCGGCTCGAAGCCGGGCAGCAGGCGGGCCACGTTGGCGGCCGGCTGCGGCGGCAGGCCGGTCAACATGGCGATCCACACCACCCAGATGACGACGGCGCAGCTGGTGAAGAAGAGCAGGGTGAACCAGTCGATCAGGGCCGAGACGCTGCGCCCCAGCGTGGGCAGGGCGAAGGCCGCCAGCGTGGCCAGGGCCGGCAGGGCCAGCAACAGGGCGCGGTCGCCGGCCGGGGTGATGATCGTGGCGCCCACGGTGATCAGGGTGTACCAGAGGGGTAACGAGAGGTGGCGGCTCGGTCGGCTGCCGAAGAGCTGGCGACGCCAGCGCCAAAGCGTCCACAACACCAGGGGCCAGGCCGGCCAAGTGAACCATAGCAGCAGGCTGCCCAGGCCATGCCAGGCCTCCCAGTTGGGCGCGGGCAGGCCGATGCGCCAGCGCCAGAGCCCGAGTGCGCTGGCCAGCACGGCAACCCCGGCGATCAGGGCCAGCAGGCGTTTCAGGTCGCGCCGGTAGCGGCTGGTATTTTCCTGGGCCTGGTTGCGGTCCAGCACATGGGCCAGCAGCCCGCCGAGGGCCAGCAGCAAGGCCATGGAGGGGCCGCCCGAGAGCGTGAGGCCGGTAAGGCCGGCGATGGCCGAAAGGGTCGGTGTCCAGCGTCGGTAAGGCAGGGCGGCAAAGGCGTAGAAGCTCAGGGCCGTGAAGCAGAGCTGGGCCAGCGCGGGCGTGGTTTCATGCGAGAGCTGGGCCAGGCCCAGACAGGCGATGAAGGCCAGCATCCCGCCATCGGCCATGGCGCGCGCATAGTCATTGGGGCGGGCTTCACCGCCGAAGGCGAAAGCCACAGGCTGGGCACCCGGGCTGCGTGCCAGGTAGTAGATGCCCTGCCAGACGGCGATCAGGGTCAGGGCCAGCAGGCCGATGAAGGGCAGGCGCGCGGCGAAGTCGGGCGCGATCCAGGAGGGGGCCAGTTGCAGGGCCCAGGCGCCCAGCCAGTAGGGCAGCAGGCCATCCACATCGGGCGGCTGCCCGAGCAGCGTGGGGACGAGCCAGCTGGCGCGGCCGGCGGCCAGCTCGGCCATGTAGCCGTAGGCGGTGATGTCGGCGCTGCGCCAGGGGCTGCGCCCGATGAAGCCGGGCAGCACATAGGCCAGGGCGAAAAGCCAGAGGGCCAGGTGCGGCAGTCGGCGCACGGCGCCCTGGGCAACGATGGCGGGGCTGGGCTGGTTCACGAGGGCGATGATGCCAGAGAGTGTGGTGCGGCTTCCAGAAAGGAAAAGGGCAGCGCGGCGTACCGGGCTGCCCTCGACTGGAAAACGGCGGCCGGATTACTTGGCGGCGGTCTTGCCGAAGCGGTTGCGGAATTTCTCCACGCGGCCGCCCATGTTGTCCACCGACTTCTGGGTGCCGGTGTAGAAGGGGTGCGATTCGCTCGTGGT
>JAGWTL010000271.1 GCA_028869035.1 Burkholderiales bacterium
CGCATCAACGAGCCCTTCGGCGACGTCGTGAACTGGGACCTGATCCCCCCCTCGGCCATCACCTCGCTACAGGTCATCCCCGGCACCAACCCTGCCTTCGGCCTGAACACGCTGGGCGGCGCCCTGTCCCTCCACACCAAGAGCGGGCTCACGCATGCCGGCGGCGCGATCCAGCTGCAGGGCGGCTCCTTCGGGCGTCAGGCTACGGAGTTCGAACAGGCCGGCCGCGGCGATAGCTGGCACTATTACCTGACCGGCAACCTGGCCCGCGAGAGCGGCTGGGCCGAGCACAACCCCAGCCAGGTGCAGCAGTTCTTCGGCAAGGCAGGTTATGTGTCGGGCCAGGCCACCCTCGACGTCAGCCTCACGCTGGCCGACAATACGCTCGAAGGCACACAGACCCTGCCGCAGTCCATGGCGGGCAACGTCCGGCAGGCCTATACCTTCCCCGACATCAACCGCAACAGACTCAACGCCCTCAACCTCAAGGGCAGCCAGGTGCTCAGCGACAGCCTGTTCCTGGACGCCAATGTCTATGTCCGTCAGTACCGCAACCAGAACACCAGCAGCAACGTCAACGGCAACTTCGATGGCGTTACCAACCTGGTCGAGGCCGCCAATGACCGCTCCACCATCGAGCAGGACAGCCATGGCCTGGGCCTGCAGCTGACCCGTCTGGGTGAGCTGGCCGGCCGCAGGAACCAGCTGCAGGTCGGCGCCAGCGCCGACCTGGGCGCGGCGCGCTACACGCAGGAGAGCCAGGACGCGAGCTTCACCGCCAGCCGCGACACCGTGGGCACGGGCGCCTACGCGCTCAACACCCACGCCGGCACCGAGAACAACTACTACGGCATCTTCTTCCTCGACACGCTGACGCTGGACGATCGCTGGGCTCTCACCCTGGCCGGACGGCACAACCTGGCGCGCATCCGCATTGCGGACCAGAGCGGCACTGCGCCGGATCTCAACGGCGACCACACCTTCGTGCGCTTCAACCCGGCGGTGGGTATCAACTACAACCCGACCTCCACCTTCACCGCCTACGCCAGCTACAACGAAGGCATGCGCGCGCCCACGCCGATCGAGCTGACCTGCGCCAACCCTTCGGCCCCCTGCAAGCTGCCCAACAACTTCCTGTCGGACCCGCCGCTGAACATGGTGGTGGCCCGCACGGCGGAGGCCGGCCTGCGCGGCGCCTCGGGCCGCACCTTCAGCTGGAGCACTGCGCTGTACCGCACCGAGCTTGCCGACGACATCCAGTTCATCAGCAGCCAGGGCAGTGGCACCAACACCGGCTATTTCCAGAATGTGGGCGCCACGCTGCGCCAGGGCCTCGAGCTCGCGCTCGCCAGGGACTGGGCGCGCACTCAGCTGAGCGTGCGCTACACCTACCTGGACGCCACCTACCAGACCCGCTTCGTTGCCAACAGCCCGGCCAACTCCAGCGCGGACGGCAGCGGCAACATCGTGGTGCAACCGGGCAACCAGATCCCCAGCCTGCCGCGCCACACGCTCAAGCTGCGGCTGGGCCACGACCTAGAGCCGCAGTGGAACGTCGGCATCAGCACCCATGTGCAGAGCGGCATCTACGCGCGCGGTGACGAAAATAACGGCGACGCGGCTGGCATGATCGGCGGCTACGCGGTGGTCAACCTGGACACGCGCTACCGCTGGTCCAGACAGCTGGAACTGTTCGCCCGCGTCAACAATCTCTTCGACCGCCGCTACGCCAACTTCGGCACCCTGGGCAGCAACGCCTTCACCGGCCCCAACCAGACCTTCAACGGAGCCAGTTCGGTCAACGAACAGTTCCTGGGCTACGGCGCGCCGCTCGGCGCCTGGGCCGGCTTGCGCTACAGCTGGCCCTGACGACCGGCAAGCTGGCGGGAGTTCTTCGGGTCGCGAAACACCAGCGGCCGCACATGGACGCGTTGCGCGTCAGGCACCTGGGCCTGCGCCACCGCCTGCTCGACCACCCCATGCTGCGGCGACTTGCTGCACACCGGATCGGCCGCCGCCGCATCCCCCGCCAGCATGTAGGCCTGGCAGCGGCAGCCACCCAGATCCTTTTCCTTCTCCGGGCAGGACCGGCACGGATCCTTCATCCACTCGAAGCCGCGGAAGTGGTTGAAGCCGGCCGAGCGGTACCAGATGTCGCTCACGCTCTCGTCCTTCACGTTCGGGAACGTGATACCTTTGAGCATCCTGGCCGTGTGGCAAGGCAGCGCCCTGCCATCGGGCGTGACGGTCAGGAACACATTGCCCCAGCCGTTCATGCATTTCTTGGGCCGGGTCTCGTAGTAGTCGGGTACGACGAAGAAGATTCGGATCCTGTCGCCCAGTTTCTGGCGGTATTCGTTGGCGACACGCTCGGCGCGTTCCAGCTGTTCACGCGAAGGCAGCAGCGCCTCGCGATTGAGCTGCGCCCAGGAGTAGTACTGGCTGTTGGCCAGTTCCAGGTATTCAGCGCCCAGCTCCACCGCCAGCTCGATGACTTGGCCGATGTAGTCAATGTTGAGCCGGTGGATCACGCAGTTCATCACCATGGGCCAGCCATGCATCTTGATGAGCGCTGCCGTGTGGCGCTTGAGATCGAAGGTTTTGGTGTGCGAAAGAAAGTCGTTGAGCTCGCGCGTCGAATCCTGGAACGAGAGCTGGATGTGGTCCAGGCCGGCCCGCTTCAGAGCCGTGGCGCGCTCCTTCGTCAGTCCCACGCCCGAGGTCAACAGGTTGGTGTAGAAGCCCAGACGATGCGCCTCGGTGACCAGTTCTTCCAGGTCCTCGCGCATCAGCGGTTCGCCACCGGAAAAGCCGCACTGCACGCTGCCGGCCGCCCGCGCCTCGCGCAGCACGCGCAGCCAGTCGCTGGTGGTCAGCTCCGGGCCGGTGGTGGCGTAATCCACCGGGTTGTAGCAGAACACGCAGTGCAAAGGGCAGCGGTAGGTCAGCTCGGCCAGCAGCCACAGCGGCGGGCCGGGCTGACCGACAGAGCTCGCCGACGCACTCATGATTTGACCCAACCCTGTTGCTGCGCCATGGCCAGGAAGTCCAGCACGTCGCGCGCCAGGCCGGTGGACCCGAAGGCGAGCTCCAGCTCTTCGACCACGTCCTGCGCGGTCTTGACGCCATCGAGGCGGTGCATGATCTCGCCCGCGCTGCCATTGAGCTTGACCATGCCCTCGGGGTAGAGCAGCACATGGCAGTCCTGGGCCGGCTCCCACTGCAGCCGCAAGCCCGGGCGGATCCGCGGGCAGCTGTTCATGCTTGCTTCGCTCATGAATTCACCCCGTACTTCAGCGCCATCGCGTCGTTCATCGCCCACAGGATGTCGAGCTTGAACTGCAGAATGTCGAGCGCCCGCTGCTGCAGCGCGCGCGTGTGGAAGTGGTCGAGCGTGATCGCCAGGCCCTGCTCCACGTCGCGGCGCGCCTGGCTGACGCGGTTGCGGAAGTAGGCCAGGCCCTGCGGCTCGATCCAGGCATAGTGCTCGGGCCAGGTGGCCAGGCGCTGCTTGTGGATCTCGGGCGCGAACAGTTCGGTGAGCGAGGAGCACACCGCCTCCTGCCAGGGCGCGCGGCGGGCGAAGTTGACGTAGGCATCCACCGCGAAGCGCACGCCGGGCAGCACGTGGCGCAGGTCGATGATCTCGGCGCGGGTCAGGCCGACGGCTTCGCCGAGGCGCAGCCAGGCCTCGATGCCGCCGGCGTCGATGAATTTCTCGCCGCCGGGCAGGCCGTACTCGAAGCCGTCGTGGTCGAGGATGCGCTGCACCCAGCCGCGGCGCACCGCCGGGTCGGGGCAGTTGGCCAGCACCGCGCCGTCCTTCACCGGAATCGCGATCTGGTAATAGAAGCGGTTGGCCACCCAGCCGCGGATCTGCTCGGGCGACGCGCGGCCCGTGTTCAGCATGACGTTGAACGGATGATGGATGTGGTACGAGCGGCCGCGCTCGCGCAGCTTCGCCTCGAACTCGTCGCGGCCCCAGGCCGGGCGGCCGTCGTCGGCGGCCATGTCCTTGAGCATGTCGGCACGCATCATCGCGAGGCCTCTTTCCCACGCCTCACAGCGTGATCTGCATCCCGTCCTCGGCGACGACGATGCCCGCGGCCGTCAGCGCGGCGCGCTCGGGCGAGTCCTCGTCGAGGATGGGGTTGGTGTTGTTGATGTGGATGAGCCACTTGCGCGTGCCTGCGGGCAGCCTGGCCAGCTGCTCGACCATGCCGCCGGGGCCGCTCTGCGGCAGGTGGCCGATGCTGCGCGCGGTCTTGGTGGAGAAGCCGCGCGCGATCATCTCGTCGTCGGTCCAGAAGGTGCCGTCGACCATCACGCAATCGGCTTCGGCCATGCGGGCGAAGACTTCCGG
>JAGWTL010000272.1 GCA_028869035.1 Burkholderiales bacterium
CGCGCCGCTCGATTTCATGAACATCCATATAACCCTCCTGAGGCGGGTCGATCCTGGGCCGGGTGCGATCCGCCGGCGCACCCGGCCGGCTGTTGCTATTTTTTCTTCAATTCAATGGTCAGCTTGGTGGTCTCGCCGCCCTTCACCGTGACCTGCATCTCGTTGTCGCCGGTGTAGTTCTGCGCCGCCACCAGCGTGTAGGTGCCGGGCGGAACGTCAGTGATGCTGAAGCTGCCGTCGCTGCCGGTCAGCGCGTAATACGGGCTGTCGGCGACGTGGATATGTGCCAGCATCCAGCCGTGTGCGTCGCACTCGACCCGTACCAGGCCGACCCGTGGCAGCTCGCTGGTGATCTTCATCCCCTTGTCGGGCATCGCCAGGTTGAACGCCGTGCGCTGGCCGTAGAAACCATGCGTGTTGTGCAGAATGGGATCGGAGTTGCGGATGTCGATCTTGCCCGGACGCACCACCTGAACGCTTGGCTTGAAAATGCACCGCTCCTGATCAAGCACCGGTGTCTTGTCGACCACGCCCCAAGCTTTGCCCTTGGACACGGCCTTGAGGTACACCACCGCATCCTGCACGCCCTTGTCGGCGCCGACCCGAATCTGGGGCTCGTCGCGCGGACCGCCGCAGATGTCCTTGTCCTTGGTGGGAATAATTTTCTTGACCGGCACCGGCCCCTGGAACGAAACCTTGCCCTCGATGCGGCCGCCACCGGAGACCGGGGCGACTTCATAGGCCAAGGCGCTTGCGGCCAGCAGGGCGGGCACGGCCACCCATTTCGATGCGCTGAATCTGTTCACGTTGTCTCTTTCTTTTCTGTCGTCGGACGGCCAGGGCAGGCTCCGCGTCCCGCGGGTATCTTGATCCTGCTATCGTTGACTTCAAAAGTAGCGCTAAGATTCGCGTAAGACAAATTCAATTTCTAGATTCTTGTTATCTGCGTTCGCGGTTGCGGCTTTCGATATCCGAGATTGAGCAATCGCATCAGCAATCGGAGAGGATTGCAACGATGACATTGCAGGAACTTCGCTACCTGGTGGCGCTGGCCGACAAGGGACATTTCCTGCGTGCGGCCGAAACCTGCAATGTGGGGCAGCCGACCCTGAGCACGCAGCTCAAGAAGCTCGAGGACTACCTGGGCGTGACGCTGTTCGAACGGAACAAGCATCACATGCGACCCACGCCCATCGGCGTCCAGATCATCGAGTGTGCCCGCACGATCCTCACGCTGGCCGACGAAATCCGCGAGCTGGCCAGCAGCAATCAGGACCCGATGAACGGCCCGCTGCGGCTCGGCGTGATCCCGACGATCGGTCCCTACCTGATCCCGCACCTGCTGCCGGCGATCCGCAGCAGTTTCGCCAATCTGCACCTGTACCTGCGCGAGGACCTCACCTCCAATCTGCTCGAGCGGCTGCGCCACGGTTCGCTGGACGCGCTGCTGCTGGCCTTGCCGGTGCGCGGCGATGACATCGAGATGATGCCGCTGTTCCGCGAGGCATTTGTGGTCGCCCTGCCCAAGGGCCACGCGCTAACCAGGCAGAAGCACATCAACGAGACAGCGCTGTGCGGCGAGAATGTCCTGCTGCTGGAGGAGGGGCATTGCATGCGCGACCAGGCGCTGGCCATCTGCGGCGCCACGTCCTCCGACCAGCGCGAGGAGCTCAAGGCCACCAGCATCGAGACTTTGCGCCAGATGGTGGCCGCCGGCGTCGGCTGCACCCTGCTGCCGCGGCTCGCGGCCATTCCGGGCGCCGGCTCGATCGACAATGGGATGGTGGAGATCCGCAGCTTCGAAGCGCCCGAACCGATGCGCACCATCGGCTTGGCGTGGCGGCACGGTTATCCGCGCGAGGCGACGATCCGCGGCCTGGGCGAGCTGATCGAGAACAACCTGCCCTCCGCGGCCGGCTGCCTGCGCGGGACGGGCATGCACTGGCCACCGGGCTGATCGCGCGGCATGGACCGCCTCGCCTGGTCCAAGGTCAAAACCGCGCAACAGTCCGGGGCGCTCAAGCCGGGCAGCACTATCGTGTTGAATCGGCCTTCGGCGACACCGCGTATCATGGCGGCCTTCTTCTGCTTGATCGACACAAGCCCAGGGAATTTCATGATCCGACTGACCGAACTCAAGCTGCCGCTGGAGCACCCGCCCGAGGCGCTGCCCGCGCTCATCGCCCAGACGCTGGGCCTCGCGCCCGGCGACATCCCCCGCCACACCGTCTACAAGCGCAGCTTCGACGCGCGCAAGGCCGAACTGCAGCAGGTCTACATCGTCGACGTGGAGCTGGCGCCCGCGCTCGAAACTTCCCTGCTCGCAAAATTTGCGTCACATCCGCACATCGGCCCCGGCCCGGATCTGGTCTACCACCCGGTGGCACAGGCCCCGGCCGGTCTGCAGGAACGGCCCGTCGTCGTGGGCTTCGGCCCCTGCGGCATCTTTGCCGCGCTGCTGCTGGCCCAGATGGGCTTCAGACCCATCGTGATCGAACGTGGCGCCACGGTGCGCCAGCGCACCCAGGACACCTGGGGCCTGTGGCGCAAGCACATCCTCAAGCCGGAATCGAACGTGCAGTTCGGCGAAGGCGGCGCCGGCACCTTCTCCGACGGCAAACTGTACAGCCAGATCAAGGACCCGCGCCACCTGGGCCGCAAGGTCATGCACGAGTTCGTGCGGGCGGGCGCACCCGCGGAGATTCTGGTCGAGGCGCATCCGCACATCGGCACCTTCAAGCTGGTCAAGGTGGTGGAAAGCATCCGCGAGCAGATCATCGCCCTGGGCGGCGAGATCCGCTTCGGGCAGCGCGTGACGGACGTGCTGCTGGACGAAAGTCCCGGGTCGCCGCTGGGCCGCTCCCAAGGTGACGAGAACCCCCTCGGAGGGCAGCGGCCACACGAAGTGGGCAAGCGTGGGGACCACACGCACAAACAGATCCTGGGCCTGCAGGTGCTGGACCAGGCCACAGGGCAAAGCCACGAACTGCCTGCGCGCCACGTGGTGATGGCCCTGGGCCACAGCTCGCGCGACACCTTTGCCATGCTCTGGGACCGCGGCGTAAACCTGCTGGCCAAGCCCTTCTCCATCGGCTTTCGCATCGAGCACCCACAGGGCCTGATCGACCGCGCGCGCTGGGGCAAATACGCGGGCCACCCCCTGCTGGGCGCGGCCGACTACAAGCTGGTGCACCACGCGAAGAACGGCCGTGCGGTCTACAGCTTCTGCATGTGCCCGGGCGGCACGGTGGTGGCCGCCACCTCCGAGCCGGGCCGCGTGGTCACCAACGGCATGAGCCAGTATTCGCGCAACGAGCGCAACGCCAATGCCGGCATCGTGGTGGGCATCACGCCTGCAGACTTCGACTTCGATGCCGCAGGCCGGCCATTGGCAGACGCCGCCAGCCAGGGCCACCCTTTGGCCGGCATTGCCTTTCAGCGCGCGCTGGAATCCACCGCCTATGCGCTGGGCGGTCAGAGCTACTGCGCGCCCGTGCAGCGGGTGGGTGACTTTCTGGCGCACCGGGCGTCGGTGGGGCCGGGTGCGGTCGAGCCCTCGTACAAGCCGGGCGTGCAGTGGACCGATCTGGCGGCGCCAGACCAGCCCAGCCTGCCGCGCTACGCGCTCGACGCCATCGGCGAGGCCATTCCCGCATTTGCCCGGCAGATTGCAGGTTTTGCCATGGACGACGCCGTGCTCACCGGCGTGGAAACCCGCACCTCGTCGCCGATTCGCATTCGCCGTTTTGAAGACCGTGGCAGCGAGCGCCACCCCCAGCGCTACCAGAGCATCAACACCCGCGGGCTGTATCCGGCAGGCGAGGGCGCCGGCTACGCCGGGGGCATCATGAGCGCGGCGATCGACGGCATCAAGGTGGCCGAAGCGGTGGCGGCCAGCCTGCTGGGGCAAGTTAAAATACCCTGAGCCAAGCCTTTTTGCAATAAAAAAGACTGCTTGCCGGCGTATTACTTACATAGTTTGCTATTGTATTTATAGCAATGCGTGGACGGTTCCGCGCTTTTTTCATTTTTGGTCACTCCCTTCAACAGGTTGCATATGGTTCAGATAACGCTCCCCGACGGCTCACAGCGCGAGTATCCCGGCCCGGTGACCGTGGCCGAGGTGGCGGCTTCGATCGGGTCGGGCCTGGCCAAGGCAGCCCTGGCAGGCAAGGTCGCTGCCAGCGACGCGCCCGCAGGCAGCGACAAGGTGGTGGACACCAGCTACCGTATCGAGAACCACAGCCGTTTGTCGATCATCACCGCCAAAGATGCCGAGGGCCTGGAGGTGATTCGCCATTCCACCGCCCACTTGCTGGCCTATGCCGTCAAGGA